>CAMNYG010000010.1 GCA_946570335.1 uncultured Dietzia sp.
TGCACCGGCCCGGCGGGTTCGCGGATCGGGGTCACGGTGCCATCCGGCGAGACGGACAGGTAGAAGGTGCCGCCGGGCTCGTGGGCGGTGACCTCGATGTCGCGCCCCTCGTTGCGGGCGTGGGCGACCACATGCCTCACGGCGGCGGCGCGGGCCTCGGGGACGGTGTTCTCGGTGAGCGGGTGTGCTGCCGCTCCGATGTCGATTCCGCCGTTCCCAGTGGGGTCGATGGTGATGGTCGCATCGGTCATGACGTGCCTCCTGTGCTGGTCAAGATGGGTGGTTAGTTGTTCCTGGCCCAATGGATGAATGCGACGAGGGCGACTACGCCGAGGACGACGAGGCCGAAGAAGCCCTGCGGGGAGATCGGGAAGTTCGCGAGCCGCTCGTGGAAGCCATCAAGTGCCCCGGCGAAGAATCCCGCGACGACGACACCGCCGAGAGGGAGTGCGGGGCTGAGCGGCGCGTACGAGTACGCCTCACGGGTGATGAGGTAGGCGAGGACGGTGCTGAGCACTCCCCCGGCGATGAGCCCGGCCCAGACTCCGACGTTGGGCCAGTTCCATCCCATCTCGACGGTGCGGAGGTAGTGGAACGCGCCCATGCCGAGAGGGATGGTGCCGAGGACCGCGACGATGAGCGCGACTATGGCCAGCCGGTCGTAGAGCACTGCTGCTGCGATGAGCAGGGCGTAGCCGAGCAGCGCGACGATTCCCCAGCCGATGTAACCGGCGGTGCCCATCGGCACGATGAGGTCGGGCACCTGATCCCATTCACTCACCGCTGTCTCCCTTCGGTCGTCCGGTGGGGACCTGTCCGGCGGACACCGGGGGCCACTCCTCACCGTTGTTGTATTGGCGCTCGAGCCGCTCCACCTCGGCGAGGAGGGCGCGGCGGATGAGCTCGGAGAAGGTGCGCGGGCCTTCCTGGTTGGTCCCGAAGGTGTTGACCAGGGCTGCGCGCGCCCGATCGGCCTCCTCCGCGGGGAGGAAGACCCCGACCTTGGTCTTTGCTCCGCTGCGCCGCGGCCGCTGCCGCGGCGGGGCCGGCTCAGGCTCGGTGCGGGGCGCGATGGGGTCCACGTCCCCGAACGTTGAGCGCTTGCGGGCGGGCTGCGGGGTGGTCACTGGATTGCTCCTTCGAGGGTGCGCAGGTGCGCGGCGTACAGGTCGGCGAGCTCGCGCACTTCGGCGCGGCGGTCTTGGTCCAGTCCTGCACCGGCCTCCATCGCGTCACGGATCGCGGCGCGCTTGGGCACGTGGGGCTCGAGGATCTCGAGCTGGTGCGCCGCAGCTCCTGCGGTGAGGTCGTCCATCGCTGCGCGCACTCCCCTCTCGCGGGAGTCGTAGCGGTTGACGATGATGCCTGCGACCCTCAGCGCCCGGTTGTAGTGCTCCCGGACGGTGGTGACGGTCCGCATCAGCTGCGCGAGGCCGTTGGTGCTGAACAGGCTGGCCTCGGTGACGACGGCGACGCCGTCGGCGGCCGTGAGCGCGTTGACGGTGAGCTGGTCGAGCGACGGTGCGCAGTCGATCAGCACCAGGTCGTAGTCCTCGGCGACCAGGGCGAGGGCGTCGCGTAGGCGGCTCTCGCGGCCCGGCCCGGCGATGATCAGCTCGTCACGGACGGACACCAGCCCGCTGCCGACGGAGGGCACGACGGTCAGCCCGTCCCAGGCACCGGGGACGGCCACGTCGGCGATGCCGTCGCTCGAGCGCTCGGTGAGAACATCAGCGAGGCTGGGCTGGTCTCGCTCGAGCTCGGGCACGGCCACGTCCGAGAGGTTCCCCTGCGGGTCGGCGTCGATCAGAAGGGTGCGGCGTCCGGCGTTGACGGCAGCGCGGGCGAGATGGAAGGTCGTGTTGGTCTTTCCGACGCCGCCCTTCTGGTTGCAGGTGGCGATGATTCGGGCTGTCATCAGGCTGTTCCCTTCGATGGGTGCATGTTCCTCAAACGGTACCGTAGGAGCGTGTGGCACCGATTGATCACAGGGCGGCGATTCGCTTGATCTGATCGATCCGGAAGCCGGACCAGTGCGCCTCCCCCGTGCCGTCCTCGACCACGACCACGGGAGCCTGGAAGTAGCCCAGCTCCTCGGTGACGTACTCGCGGGCACTGTCACTCTCGGCGATGTCCACCTCAGTGAACTCCATGCCGCGCTTGCGCAGCTCGCGCTTAGTCGCATCGCACTGGACGCACTGGGGCTTGCTGTAGACGGTGACGGTGAACGTACCCACGTCACTCACCTCCCTGCGGGGCGAAGGACTCGCGCACGCGGCCCAGGGCGGTGGCGATGATGCCGCTCTGCTCACCGAAGGAGAGGGTGGCCCACTCGTCGCGGTAGATGTGCTCTGCCCACTTGCGCGCCAGCTCGAGATCGTTCCCGGCCGTGAGGGTCACGCCGTCCTCGAGGGTGATGGTCAGCTGCGCGATGATCGGCTGAGTCATGATCGTGCCTCCTGGGTGATCGTTGCTCCAATGGTACCGTTTGGGGAATCGGTACCGCAAGGGTGAACGGTGATGTTTCTGAGGGTGGTCCCGCTGCTCACCGGCCGTGAGTCGCGCGGTGGCGGATGAGCTCGGCTCGAGCGCTGTCCCGGTACCCGAGCGGGTACTTGCGGGTGGTCCAGCCGCACGAGCACACGGCGCGGTGTCCCATGTCGGCGAAGTGCACGCCGACCTCGAGAAGGTCATCGACGTGCGTGCCTGCGGGCGTGGTGGTGGCCATGGGGTTCCTTCCTCGAGAGGCGGGGGTCATGCGTAGTAGGCGACGTCGTGGGCTGCGGGGCCGTGGAACTCGGGGTTGTGCTCAGCTGCAATCAGGTCGTCCTCGATGAGCTGCGCGATCTCGCCGTCCCTGAGCTGGGTGGTGGCATCGATGAACGCGGTCCAGGCGCGGTCGCAGTCGTCGTACTCGGTGTAGGAAACAAGCTCGCCACCATCGGTGATGATGCGGACAGCGGTGTCGATGAAGTCCATGTCAGCCTCCTGATCATTTTTTGTGCCTTCCTGGCGAGATTTTGAAAGAGGCGCAGGAGTGAGTGGAGGCAACCCGTCGTGGAATACCGGAGCGCAGCGAGGATATGCCGCGAAAGCGGGTTGCCGGAGCGATCGAGCGCCTCAAAATCAGTAGCCAGGAAGGAACAAAAATCCGGCCGCAGGCCGTGGTGGGCGCTGCGGCCGGAGGCCGTCGATCAGGTGGGGGAGCTCCGTCGAGCCCACCCGCGGTGTCAGCGGGCAGGTCCGCCGCGGCGCTGGTTGAGGTCCGCGGGGCGGGGGAGGTCATCGTGCTGCGCTTGGAGAGTGCCTGCGAGGCCCTTGATCTGATCGCGCAGGGTGGTGCGGGGAGCGTCGCCGCCGGGAGGGGTGGGGCCCTCGAGGGTCCGCTTGGGCGGCTCGCCTCCCGTGACTCCCTTGTTGAGGACGGCGGCGAGCCGGTCGCTGCGGCCGGTGTCCTGGCAGTGGAAGCGGGCTTCAACGAACTCGTCGCGTAGCGGTCCGCCGACCTTGAAGAGCTCGGCGCGGAGGGTGTATCCGGCCTGCTCGGTGAGCTGGCCGAAGAACCCGAACTGGCTGCGGGTGTTGCCCTCCCGGAAGGAGTGGACGACGTTGAGCTCTCCCCAGATCTCGCCGAGCTCGGGGATGAACTGTTCGCGGGGGAGGCCGCGCAGCTCGTTCTTCTCGGCGAGCTGGGCGTAGAGCTCCTCGGCGCGGGCGGTGAGGCCGGGGCCGGCGGGGAAGTATGCGTGCGGCCCCTTATACATGGGGCCGTCTGTGGGGGCGACGCGCTCTTGTCCGGCCCATTCGTAGACATCTTGGAAGATGTGGCGGTGGATGGCCTTCATGTGGTCGTAGTTGAGCGGTCCCGGAATGGGGTTGTCGCGCAGCTCGATGAGGCGCGCTGCCGTGGTGACGTGCTCGAGCTGCTCGAGGGTCAGGGCATCGGTGATGCCATAGGGCTGCGTGGGGCTGGTGAACTTGTTCCGCAACACATTCGTGCCTGGGATGAAGTAGTCATCCCAGGCACGAATGGTGAAGTCAGGGCTCATGCGTCGTAGTGATCGCGGGCCTTGGCCACGGCCTCCTCGGCCGTGATCTCTCGCCGGGCGACGCGCTCGAGCAGCTCGCGCATGGCGGGGTCGGTGACCTCGTGCCCCGCGGCCCCGAGGGCGCCATCGGCGAAGTCCATGAGCTCGGCAGGGGTGTGCGTGGACTGCTTGCTGCTGGTGCGGATCATGACATCGCCTCCTTAGCGGCTGGGGCCATTATACCAGGTGGCACCGCATTTACCTAGGTTCCTCAGTGCCCGCTGACTGCCTGGCGGGGGAGTGCGAGGGGGCGTCCCCCTCGCCCCGGCCGGAGAGTCCGGCCGGGGCGGTGACGCTCTCAGGCTGCCGTCTCGGCAGTCTCGGTGAGGGCGTCGGCGAGGGTGTGGGCGGCGCGCAGCACGTTGGCGGCGCTGGTGCGGACGGCCTCGGCGTCGTTGGCGGTCCAGGTGGCGACGTAGCCGACGGTATAGGCGCTCGTGTCCAGCCCCAGGATTCCGGCGACGACGTAGGCCACGGACTCGGCCTCGCACTCCTTGAGGCCGCGGTGGGTGACGTACTCCCCGGGGGCGTCCTCACTGTGGAGGATGACGTGCGCTGCCTCGTGGAGGGAGGTCTTGGCCGCCTGGGCGGGGGAGAGGTCGGCGTCCACGACGACGCGGCGGCTGCCGTCGGTCATCGCGTAGCCGTTGATCCCGCCGGGGATCGACTCGCGGGCGTAGGTCCAGCCCTGCTCCTCGAGCCACGCGGCGACGGCCTCGCTGATGCCCTGCTCGTCTTCGCCCTCGAGAGGGGTGACGAAGGCTCGGGCGCTCGTGGGGTCGGGGGCGTTCTCGTCGGTCTTGTCCGTCTGCTCGATGTCGAACACGGAGAGGGTCGGGAAGTAGACGCGGACGGGCTCGCCCTTGGCGTTGCGGCGGATGTTCCCTTCCGCCTGGGCTGCCTCTTCCTCGGTGAGCTTCTTCTCGGCGAAACCGAGAATCTTGATGGACTTCTCGCCCTTGCGGACCTGGCGGCCGAGCTCCTGCCACTTGCGGAACCCGGCCACGGCGCTGGCCTCGGGGCGCTGGGCCATGATGAGCATGAGGTTGTTCAGGCTGTAGGTGTGGAACTTGGTGGCGAAAGTGAGGAAGTCGGCCCACTTCTTGGTCGTGCGCAGTGCGTCCACCTGCTCGGCGATGGTCTGCTGAAGCTTCGCGGCCTCCGCGCGGCGCTGCTCGGCGGTCTTGCGAGTGGTGACCTTGCGACCCATGATACGTGCTCCTTCGGTGCCAACGGTACTGTTTGGGGAGGTGGGGGTGTCGATCATTTTTTGTGCCTTCCTGGCGAGATTTTGAAAGAGGCGCAGGAGTGAGTGGAGGCAACCCGTCGTGGAATACCGGAGCGCAGCGAGGATATGCCGCGAAAGCGGGTTGCCGGAGCGATCGAGCGCCTCAAAATCAGTAGCCAGGAAGGAACAAAAATCCGGCCGCAGGCCGTGGTGGGCGCTGCGGCCGGAGGCCGTCGATCAGGTGGGGGAGCTCCGTCGAGCCCACCCGCGGGTGCCGGTCAGCCGGCGGCCGCCTCAGCGAGACCGGTGCCGGGCATGGTCGGTGGGTCGGCTGGGAGGAGTCATCGTTGCCGCGACGGCGCTGATCTGCTGGCGGAGCCTGTTCTGGGTCGGCGAGCTGGTTTCTCGTTCCTTGCGCAGAGTCCCGTCGCGGGAGATCAGCGAGGGGATCTGTGCATCGATCCTCTCCACGGCGCGACGCACGGTGCGTCCAACCTCGCTGTCTGCCGGTCGGAGGGAGTCCAGCGTGTGGGCGTTCCCGTCGCCGCTGGTGAGGCGCGTGACGTGGCGGCTGAGCTCAGCGGCCACGGTCGCCCTGGCCTCTCCTGCTCCCCAGGGCTCGCTGTAGTGGCGGCGCACAAGGTCCGCCACCTGGTTGACGGTCGGAGGGGTCTGTCGAGACTCCGCGATGGCGTCCCGAATGTGGTCCGTTGCTCGCGCGCTGCTCTCGAGGAAGTCGTCGGCGTGGGCGAGGACGAAGCTGTGCTGTCTCTCCCCGGTGACGCCGACGAGCTCGGCGCGGCGGAAGGCGTCGTGCTCGCCGTCGAGCGCGGCTCGGGTCAGGACCTCGGAGTTGGAGGGGGTGGGCGTGTCCTGCTGTTCCATGGTGATCCTTTCACTGGGGAGGAGTGATACCGGTGGTGAGCCACTCCGCGCTCTCGTCGGCACGGGTGACGGTGAGGGTGAGGTCTCCGGCGTCGGTGGGCACGGTGGCCGTCGCGGTGGTCATCGTGGCGTCGGTCAGCTCGGGGTCCCCGGTGATCTCGGTGGAGGTGACTCGGTAGCCCCACCACTTGCTGTCGTAGGCGGCGTGGGAGATCGGTGCGATGGTCTCGAGCAGGGCGTCGTTCCACTCGGGCTGCTCCATGGTGTCGCCCTGGACCCAGACCTCGGCGGTCGCGAGGGCGGCCGCCGTCGCGCCCTGGCGGGCGTCCTCGTCGGCCTCGGCGTTGACGAGGGAGTCGTCCCCTGCGGGGGCGTCCTCGTCGCCCCCGCCTCCGTCCGAGGGCTCGAGGTACGGACCGGTGGGCTCCTCGGAGGTGACGGCCGGCGTCGGGGTGGCGGTGGGCGTGGCGTCGTCGTCGCGGTCGTCGCCACCTCCGCAGGCTGCGAGGGCGAGTGTGACCGCGGCGATGGCGATGGCGCGGGGGAGTCGAGTCACGAGGCGTCCTCCTCGGTGTCGGTGGCCTGCGGCCGAGCGACGCCGACGAGCTGGTCGCCGTCGAGTCGGGCGGGGCTGATGGCGGGGCCGTTCTTGGAGCGGGAGGATTCGATCATCTGGCCGTTGCCGATGTACATGCCCACGTGGGAGACGGCGTTGGGATCTCCCACGGCTCCGCGTCGGCCCCAGGCTTCGAAGATTAGGTCGCCGGGCTGGATCTCGGAGACGCTGACGCGGGAGGCGGCGAGGTTGTTCCACTGGTCCTGTGCGCTGCGGCCGATGTCGATGCCTGCGCCGGACTTCCATGCGTGGCTCGTGAAGGCGGAGCAGTCGATGGTCCCGCCGGTCGGGCCGTCCTGGGTGCCGCCGCCGAGGCGGTAGGTCAGGCCGAGGTCGAGCATGGACTTGGCGGAAGCGATCACGTCCGCGACCTTGCCGGTGGCCTCACCTCCGACGCCGGTACCGCACCCGGCAACACCGCCGCCGTCGGCGAGGTTCACCTCCGTGCCGCCGAGGGCGTTGAGGAGCTCATTGGCGCTGTCCACGTGCTTGGCGTACTCGTCGGGGTGGGCGCTGCGCTGGACGCGCTGGGCGGCGTCACCGGGGGCCATCGACTCCCAGCCGTCGATGTCCTTGAGTCCGGGGATGCGGCCGTAGCCGGGGCCTCCACCGACAGAGCCGTAGTCGCCGGGCTTCTCGGCGGTGACGCCGTTGAAGAACGCCTTGGCGGCGTACGTGGGGTTGGTGACCTCTTCGAGGGAGCCGTACCAGCCGTCGAGCTGGCGCTGCTGGAAAACGCCTGCGTCGCCGTCGCCGTTGGGCAGAGCGATGGCTGGGTTCGCGCCGAGGTTGCTCTCCTGCATGGCGGTGATCAGGCCGACGAGCTGCGCGTCGCGGCCGAGGCCGGAGTCCTTGGCGGCCTGGATGATGATCGCGGCGTTGCTGAGCTGCTCGCCGCGGTATCCGGCGGCGCTCAGGGGCAGGTTGGAGATGTCGGCGGTGACCGCGGCGGCTCCGTCCTCGCAGATGATGGCCTCTTCCTTCTGCGCCTCCTCGCCGATGCCGGGGATGATCGCGATGAGGGCGGCGACGGCGGCGAGGGCGACGACGAGCGCAACGATGGTGAGGAGGACGGGGGTCGAGGAGATGGCCGAGACGGCGGCGATCACCAGGCGCACGGTGCTGGCGGCTGCGTGAGCGGCCTGGACGGCGAGCTGCGCGGCGCGGACAGCCCCGGTGGCGGTGCGTCCGGCGCCGTTGATCGCGCCGGAGGGTGTGGTGGGGAGTCCGGCGAGGCCGCCGACTTGCCTCGCCTTCTTCTGCGCGGCTTTGCGCACTCGACGGGTGGCGGCGCGCTTGTTGGCGGCGGCGAGGCCGCCCTTGGCGCTGGAACTGGCTCCGCGGCCGAGGGTGCCCTTCCTCGCGCTGCCTACAGCGCCGGGGGCGCGCTTGCCACGGGTGAGGGAGGCTCCCTCTCTGGTGGGTCGGGGTCCGGGAGCGGGGCCTCTGCGCTTCGCGTCGACGCGGCCCGCCCCGCCCCGCATCGCGGCGTTCTTGCGACCGCGACGGCGCGGGCGCGTTCCCTTCTTCGCGCCCTTGGCGAGTGAGTCCTCGAGCTGAGACTCGGCCCCCTCTTGAAGGTCGTCGTCATCCTCGGCGGTGTCGATCGCCCCCTTCGTGCCGGAGGCGGCCCTGCCGGGGGCGCTGAGCCCGTCATGGATGCCCCGGGGTCCGCGGGTGAAGGCACGCTGGCCTTCGCGTCGAGCGCTCGCGGAGCTGCCGGTGCGGCTGTTGAGGTTCAGCCGGCCCATGCTGCCGCGGACGTTGACGTTGTTGGTGCGGTACCGGGGCATGGATCTCAGTCCTCCACGTCGGTGTTGTAGAGCTGGAACAGGCGGGAGTCCCGGGGGATCTCACCATCGACGGGCACGAGAGCGCTGCCGGTGCGGATCAGGCCGGTGCCGGGCTTGACGTTGGTGATCCACTTGCTCTGCTGCTCGCTGAGGGCGAGCATCTGCGTGAGCGTCTCTGCGTTGGTGTCGCTCTGGCCGAGCAGGTACAGGAACGAGCTGTTGGACAGCATCAGGCGGGCGTCGGCGCTCTCGAGGAGCTCCTCGACGTCCTGGGTGATGCCGGTGATGCCGCCGCCGTACTTCCGCAGTCGCTTGTACAGGTCCTTGAAGAACGTCGCGGCGTACTTGTCGTTGAACAGCACGTGGAACTCATCGACGTAGATCCAGGTGCGGCGGCCGTTGCGCTTGTTGCGGGCGACGCGCTGCCAGATCTGGTTGAGGATGACCATCATGCCGAAGGTGCGCAGCTCCGGGCCGAGACCGGAGATGTCGTAGGAGACGAGGCGGTTGTCCACGTTCACGTTGGTCAGGCGGGAGAAGGCGTTGAGGCTGCCGCTGGTGTAGATCTCGAGCGAGTCGGCCAGGCGGGTTGCGTCCTCGGTGTCCTCGTCCAGCAGCCTCGCGCGAAGGTCCGCGAGGGTGGGGACCTTCCCGCCGTCGGCGGCGTAGCGGCGGTACATCTCGACGGTGCACCGGTCCAGCACGGAGACCTGGGTGCTGGTGAGTCCGTCGTGTCCCCCGATGAGGGAGCGCAGCATGTTGATCACGTCCTGCGCCTTGACCGCGATGGGGTCACCCATCGTGGTGTCCTCGAGGTCGATGTCCAGCGGGTTCAGGCGATTCTCGCTCGAGGGGTGGATGCGCACGACTGCGCCCTTGAGGGCGTTGACGAGCGGCTCGTATTCCTGCTCCGGGTCGATGATGATGATGTCGTCGTCGGCGCGATTGGTCCGAAGGTTGAAGATCTCGTTCTTCCCGGCCATGCCCTTGCCCTGGCCGGAGGCACCGAGGATGAACCCGTTCTGGTTGGCGTTCTTGAGCCGGTCGATGCACACGGCATTGCGGGACTGCTGGTTGTAGCCGTAGTGGACGCCGCCGGGCTGGAACACCTCCTGGGTGGTGAACGGGACGATCACGGCGGCGCTGGCGGTGGTGAGGGTGCGTCGCATCGGCAGCGCCCGGATGCCGAGCGGCAGCTCGGTCGTCAGGGCGTCGCGCTGCATGTAGGCGGTGCGCTCGGCGACGCAGGACTGGCGACGGATCAGGGTGCGCACGCGCTTGGTGTACTGAGCGAGCTGGTCCGCGGTGGGGGCACTGATGCCGATGACCAGGACGCTGGAGAACACCTTCTGATTGGACTCGCGCAGCTCGTCGCGCAGCTCCTTGGCCTCCTCGGCGGCGTCCTGGAGGCTCTGGGGGATCTGATCCTGGTCATACCCCTGCTTCTTCGCCTTCTTCCGCTCGTTGATCAGCTGCATGTCGATCTCGGCGATCTGCCGGTCCAGCAGCTCCTTGCCCTCGGCCTGGTCGTAGGGCTCGAGGTGGAGGGAAGCGGTGATGTCGGCCTTGATGTCCGTCAGCTCCGAGATGAGGCGATCGGACAGCCACACCGGGTAGTCCCGGACCCACAGGGTGTCGTGGAAGGTCTTGTCGCCGCTGTTGAGCAGCTCGAGCGGACCGTCGCTGGTCGTGGTCGTGATCGACCAGGGCGCGATGTAGTCCTGGGTGCGCAGCCGCTTGTTCGGCAGGAACTCCTGCTCATCGAACAGGAACGGCTGGTGAGGACGGAGCAGATGGGAGAGGACGCGCAGCCGCTCGGTGCGGTCCAGGATCGTCACGCGGCAATCGTCCATGGAGCGCAGGGAGGCGGCCGTCTCGCTGCCGAGACGGAGGAGGGAGGCCTCGGCCTTCTCTCGGTCGTCCTCCTGCACCGTGATGGTCAGGTACTTCTCGGTGACGGAGTTGCCGCTGATGGTGGCGAGGCGCTGGCGCACGATCGAGTTGAAGTCGGCGCGCCACTCGTCCAGATGGTCACCGCGGGAGCGCTTGTGCAGCAGGTCTACGACCTCGGCGTCCTCGAGGACGCGGTTGATGACCGTGACCTCGAGGCGGGTGCCGGAGCCGAAGGAGTTGATGTACTTGGCCCACTGGTCCACGATCGCTTCCTGGTGCGGTCCGGCGGCCGCCAGGTAGTTGATGTCGGAGGTGCGGAGCGTCAGGCTCCACTCGTCGTCACCGAGCCAGGCGACGCCGCTGGGGAGCATCCGCTTGTAGCCGAGCACGTCGAGGACCGTGCGGGGACGGCGGCGGGTGTGTGCGGAGTGGTCCGTGCCGACGCGGCGCTTGACGACGCGGCCGCGCTGATCGGTGTCGGCGTCACGCTTCCGGTTCCGCAGGAACGGAGGGAGCAGCATGCTCGCTCGGGACGTACCGGCGGGCTTGGCGCTCTCGTCGGCGCTCAGCGCGGGAGAGTCGTCCTCCGGAGCGTCCAGCCACGGGTTCCGGCCGTCCACCCCGTCCACGTACGGGTTCGCGGCGGCGTCCTCGGTCGTATGCGTCTGTCCCATAGCAGAGCTCCTTCGGGCTTCTCATGTAGTCGTACCAGTAGGGCAGGTAGCGCTCGGGCTTGAGGCCCTTGGGGCGCAGCCAGCCGTAGATCGCGAACGGGATGAAGATCGCGAAGGTGGGGAACAGGGCGATGGTGGTCGCCCGCTGCATGAGCTCGCTGTCGCTGTTGCTCATGCTGATCAGGTCTCCGGCACCGCCGTACTCCCATCCGTTGGTGAGCAGGATGATCCAGGTGACGCCGAAGAACACCGCCAGGGCGATGGGGCCACCGAGGGCGACGGCGGCGAGCTGCCGCCAGGTGAGGCCAAACATCGGCTTGGGCTGGTAGGAGGTGAAGTCCTCGTAGACGCGCATCTCCATCAGGCATCACCCACAAGGGCCTTGGAGAGCTGCGTCGCGCCGAACAGCACGAACCCGAGCACGACCGGGGCAACCATGAAGTTCCCGAAGTTCGAGGTGGCGAAGGCGAAGAGGTCCGTGTCCCCATCGACGGAGACGTTGGTGGTCAGCCACGAGCCGAGCAGTGCCTGGTAGAGCTTGAGCGCGAGGATGATGACGACGCCACTGAGGGCGGTGCTCGCGTACCGCTTGAGGTACCCGATGCCCATCTGCTTCGTCTCCTCGTAGGCGATGAACGCGATGGGCAGCGAGGCGAACACGGTCATCATGTAGAGCTGGATGAAGCGGACGAAGATCAGCACCAGGGCGAGTACGCCGACGAGCTGCGAGACCATGAACGGGATCATGATGATGACGAGCATTCCGAGCTTGTCGGTGGTGCTCGCGTCCTTGACCGAGTCGCTCAGGTCGTTGCCGAGCGCAGTCTCTCCGACGGAGCCGCCGATGTCGGCATCCATCGCTCCGGCGGCGATGGTCGTAGAGACCTCATCGATGGCTTGGAGGATCGTGAGCGCCTGCGAGGCGAACACGACGACCAGGCCCGCCTTGAGCATGATCCCGGAGATGATGCGGACGCCGAGCTCGCGGTCGCCGTCGATGCGGGTAGAGGCACTGGCGAGCATCATGATCAACACGATGGCGAGGATGATGCCGGTCAGCGGCTTCACGGCGGTGTTGTGGAGCGTGACCGCCGCGCTGTAGAGACCGGAGTTGTGTTGCTCCGGGCTCTTCAACAGGTCGGCGAAGGGCGTGACCGGTCCCTCGCCGAGCGCGTTGAGCATGTTGATGATCAGGTTGTCCACCAGCTAGGTCCCTTCCGTGATGGGGTCGAGGGCCGGTCAGCCGGCGCTCGGCCATCGGCCCTTAGAAGCTGGTGTTCAACTGCGCGAACAGCTGCACGGCAGCGATGATCAGGCCGCCGCCGACGATCTGCCAGATGCCCGACTGCTGCTGAGGACCGTTGTGATCCTTGAGGCCACCTGCGAGGACGATGACGCCCCAGATGAGCCAGATACCTCCACCGAGGGTGGCGGCGGTGGTCATGAGGCCGACGATGGTGTTGAGCATGAGTCTCTCCTTCTCGAGAACACCTCTACACTAAACGATAAGTGCAGAAGCGGGTAGTGTGTGGAACTATACGGGCATGGATTCGGTGCGGTTGAACGATGAGCTTGCGGCTGCTGTCGCTTGTGTGACGCCGCGCCGGGTGGAGCTGTTGCTGGCTGCGCTGGCGCAGCCGGGGAGCTTCACCGTCAGCGATCTGCGCGAGGTGACGCTCAGCGACGGCGGCTCTCTGCCGCGGGACGTGAGGGCTCTCGAGCGTGGGGGGTGGCTGCGCGGTGACCCGCCGGAGAGCTCGGGAAGGCAGGGTCGCACCGTCGCGTACACCGTCACCCCTCTCGCCATCGACCTGTTCCCCGAACTGGCACGGCTGGTCGAAACCGCCATCAGCTCGCGTCCGCCCGCGCAAGACGACGCACCCGACGCTTGACCATCGGAGCCTTCTTCGACCGGAACGGGCGCAGACCCCGGACCAGCAGAATGGCCTCGTCAATGTCGAGCCGCCCCACCTCGTCAGGCGTCAGCAGCTTCCTCCCCAGGTTCCGGTCGTTCTTCGACCAACCCCCGGAGGCACCATAACTGCGGGAGGACTCCTTCGAAATGATCGTTTGGTCACCCAGCAGCTCACTGATCGTCTTGTGCGTGCCGCTGTCGCGGCTGCCGAGGTAGAGCAGCGAATCGCAGTTCGCGTCGATGGTGGGCCAGTCGTCGCCGTACAGCGACTTGCCCTGACTCTCGGCCTGCAAGATCACCGAGTTGCTGATGCCGCGGCTGCGGATCGTGGAGATGAGCTGCTCGTAGTCGGGGATCTTCCCGATGTTCGCGAACTCGTCGAGGAAGGCGTGGACCTGGCGCGGGAGCCGCTGGTCCGGCTGGCTGTCAGCGAGGTAGACGTTGACCTGGAAGAACGACTGCCAGAACAGCGAGGCGATCACGGTGAACGCCTTGGTGGTGTCGGGCAGCGCGAGGTAGACGGCCTGCTTCTCGAAACCGACGCGATCCAGCCCGATGGTGTCGGTGCTGAGGATGCGGCGCACGTCGTTCATGTCGAGGATGGCCAGGCGCACGCCGAGGGAGATGAGCACGGACTTCTTGGTCTCTCCGGCGCCCTGCTCGTAGATCGCGTACTGGCGGGTGGCGAAGGCGAGCACGTCGCGGACCTCCTGGTCGGGCGGGTCGGCGAGCTCGGCCTCGTCCACGCC
>CAMNYG010000011.1 GCA_946570335.1 uncultured Dietzia sp.
CGGCCCGTCGGGGGCGCTTGTCGCGCCGCCAGCCCTGGCCGCGGATGGCGGCCGTCTGGCTTTCCTGCTGTGCGGAGTCCGGGCGTCGACGATCTGCGGCGCCCCGACGGGATGCCTGTCGTGCCGTGAGGCGCCGAGCAATTGTGTGCTCGCTCCGTCTGTCGAATTCTGATCCCCGCGTCCGTCGCCGCCCCGGATCGCCAGCAGCTCGACAGCACATCGGCCTCACCGGCGAGTCGGAACCCGACAGGTGAACCGGAACGTCTGCTGCCGATCACCGGATCCGGGCGTCGAACAGGCTGATGCCCCGCACTCTCGCTGCCCTGCCGCATGGCCCGAATACGTCACTGTGACGTTATGGAGGTGGGGTGCTCGGTCGTGGAATATTCTGGGGTCGCAGTTGACCTCGGGCGAGAACCTCTTCGGTCTCCGACTGGGTGATCACGACATCCCATAGTTGCTGACCACGGCCCTGGAACAGAGCCTCGGCCGCGATGTCCACGTGCCCGCCGGACGAGACCCGCAGGAAGTCGGTGCCGTTGCGTACGCCCACCGCAATCTGGCCCCGATCTGCCACGGCGCGACCGGCACCGGCTCCGCCCGCGCACTCGACGAGGCTCGCATAGACGCCGCCGCGGACTGTTCCCCACTCGGTCTGGTGATCCGATCCGTGGTAGGCATGGGCACGCAGCGACGTGACCGAGACCGCATCGATCGCGAAACCGGTGCCGGCGACGAACCGACTCACCTTCGTGGGCGCCGCCTCGGGTGGTGGATTCTGACCGGTGTGCATGCGCCTGCGGTTGACGCCGATACGGCGGGGGCTATCCACCACGGACGGAGCTTACTCGCGAGGCTTCGAGTCGAAGCGTCGGCCAGCCGGCGAGGTCACGGAGGAGTTGCCTGTCATGGGTGGCCTCGATGACGGCGCACTCAGCCCGCGCCAACGCCTCGGTGAGAGCGTCCACCAGCGCAAACGACAGGTGGTTCGAGGGTTCGTCCAGGATCAGCAGCTCAGGTCTCCGGGCCAGGCACAGTGCCAGGTGAAGCCTTCGCTGTTGCCCCTGCGACATGCTCCCCACGCGATTTCCCGCAAGGCTTGCCTCCAGCAATCCTGTCGATGCCAGACCAGGTGCCTCGGAAAGTCCTGACTGCTCGACATGGTCCCGGTAGAGCTCGACGCCGGTACGCCGGAGGTCCCAGTCCGGGATCTCCTGGGTGAGGATCGCCATCCGTGCGCCGGGGCGATGATCCACCGACCCGGTATCGGGATGGAGTCGACCCGCGAGCACCTCGAGAAGCGTCGACTTCCCGGCACCGTTCGGCCCGGTCAATAGGAGTCTGTCGCCCGTGTCCACGGTGAAGGCCACCGGGGCGTCCAGGCGGCCGGTGACCCGGGGTGCGTCGCAGGTGAGAATCCGGCGCCCGGATGGCACCTGCCAATCGGGCCACCGGAATTCCGGCGGGGGCACCGGGACAGTGATGCGGTGCTTCTCCAGCTCCTCCCGCCGACGGTTGAACGCCTGCACGGTGCCCGCGGCGCGTGTGGCCCGCTCATGCCGACCGTGACCCTTCTCGGGGCGCCACGAATCCCTCAGCCGACCGCGGGCGACGTGAGCGGCTCGCACCAGACGCTGGTGCTCCTCGGTCTGATCCGCGTGGGCCTGTTCCCACTGCTCCCGGTCGCGTCTGCGCCCCTCGATCCATCCCTCGTAACCGCCGCCGTACAGGCGTGGTCTGTCGTCCTCGTGTGGGTCCAGGTCGAGGAAGTCAGTGGCGACGTCGCGCAGGAGCGCTCGGTCGTGGCTGGCGATGGCGAGTCCACCGCGATGGTTCTTCAGCCGGGCGGTCAGAAACTCCACACCGGACGCGTCGAGGTGATTCGTCGGCTCGTCCAGCAGCAGGAGCTCGTGACCCGCGCCGAGGACGCAGGCGAGGCGAACCCGGTAGCGCTGCCCCACTGACAGCGTCGCCAGCGGCCGATCGCGGTCGGAGCACGCCGACAGGCCCGCGAGCGCCATGTCCACACGGCGATCCGCATCCCAGGCGTCCAACGCGGTCACCAGATCCAGCGCGCTCGCATAGTCGTCATCGGCGCCGGGCCTACCGTGTGCAAGGGCGTCAACCGCGCGATCGAGCCTGGCGAGCGCGGTGAGCGAAGGAGCGATCTCCGAGGCGATCTGGTCGCCGACCGTCCGCTGCCCTGACGCGTCCAGGTGCTGCTGGGTCACCCCGACGTCCCCGACCCGGGATACGGTGCCCACGTCGGGGGTGAGAGTCCCGGAGAGAACCCTGAGCACGGTGGTCTTGCCGCGCCCGTTCTCGCCGACCAACGCCAGCCGGGAGCCGGCGGATACCGTCAGGTCCACGCCGGTCAGGACACGTCTGTCCCCCAGGGTGACGCCGACCCCGGAAAGTCGGATATGGGAGCGGGAGCCCGCGCGAGAGTATTGGTGAGAGGAAGTGTCGTGCACAGTGCCTTCTTCGGCTCGTCATGGAGCCGGGCAGCACTCGATCAGCCGCCCGGCGGATAGCCAGTGGACGGCGCGCTGAGAAGGTCAGAAGAAGGTCTCGGCCGCCGTCAGCGGCGGGACCAGGGCTTCATGGTGATGGCACCGGGATACATGACGGTCAGGGTACGCCTGTTCGATCATTCCCGCATCCGCAGCTCTGCGAGCTCGCGGCGGTAGAGCTCGGTCAACCCGTCGATGTAGGCCCGGTTCCAACGGGGACTGATGTGCTTGCTGCAATTGGCGTCGGCCGCCACCAGGTCCACGAGGAAGATGCGCTCCACCCGGCCGGTGTAGTGCTTCTCCCCCATGCGCCTGAGCTCTTCGGTGAGGTCCGGGTCCGCATCGGGTTCGAGCACCCTCGCGTGGCCGAAGACTTTCAGTCGCGCCCGTCTCGGGTAGTCGATGAAGAACAGGCACACCCGGCCGTCCCGGTCCACGTTCCCGGTCGAGACATACTGCTTGTTTCCCGGGAAGTCGGCCCAGGCCAGGGATGTGGGCGTGGGGACGTGAACAAATCCGGCGGGGCCGCCGCGGTGTTGTACGTACGGCCAGCCGGACTCCGTGACGGTGGAGAGGAAGAAATGGTCCGCCCGGCGGATCTGTGCGATGTCCGTGGGGTCCAGCTCGAACTCCCCTGTCTCCCGGGGACGGTTGGCACCGACTGCCTCCTGTCGGGCGCGGGCGGCCGCGCCGAATGCGATCTCCTGATACTGGTTGACGGCCATGCGTCAACGGTAGTTGACGATACGTCGATCGTCAATGTAGGTTGACTTGCGCTGCGAAGGCGAGGTGAGGCATGTGGAGACGATGATGGACCCTGGGGACGACTCCCCCGTCGGCCGGCTCGCCGCGATCGCCGACGCCAAGGCGAGGCTCGCTCGCGACGAGGCAGCGGCGGTGAGAAACGCCAGGCTGCACGGGATGAGCTGGGCGGAGATCGGCGCGATCATGGGCGTCAGCAAGCAGGCGCTGCACAAACGATTCGGAAGGACAACCTGAACGCGGATGCCACGGAACCAGATCGGAGAGACACTACGGCCACTCGTGACGCTGGCTCCCAGCCCGCCCCGGTTGCCCAACGCGTTCAAGGCGGGCCTGACCGTGTGCCTGTGTCTGTCGATTCCCTATCTGCTCGGCAGGTTCGATCTCGGACTCCTCACGGTGACGGGTACGTTCGCGGTCCTCTACGCGTCCGCGGCTCCCCTGCGCCGGCGAGCGGTCACCGTCGCCGGGATCGGAATCGGACTGGTCGCGTCCACGAGCCTCGGTGCGTTCACCGCCGAATCCACCCTCGCCTTCGCGATTGCAGCGGTGCTGTTGGCCATGGTCAGCGCGGGCCTGTTCCTCGCGCTGCGTGTCGGTCCGCCGGGGTCGTACTTTCTGGTCCTGTGCGCCGGCATCGCCAACCTGTTGGTCAGCGAACACGGGACCGAGCCTGCTCTGATCCCGGCGATGACGGCGGTCGGGGTGGTGGTGGCATGGCTGGTGACCATGTGTGAACTCCTGCCCGACCCGCGCAAACCTGAGCGCAAGGCCGTCGAGGCGGCCCGCATGGCCGTGGCGAACTATGCCGACACCGAGCCCGGCCCTGATAGTCGTCCGCAACACCGCGCGGCCGCACACGCGCTCGCCGCTGCCGAGGAGGCGATCGCTGAAGGCATGTGGACGCCGTCCCGGGCCCTGGGCGCGGACCTGGAGGCCGCGTACGACCAGTTCACCGAACGGGCTGCGCGGGCGAGTCTTCACATCGTTCCCAGCGAGGAGAAGGCCTGGGACCCCCGGAACCCCGATGCCGGACGGTGGCTCCCCGAGGATCCCGGCACCGCCGACGTGGAGATGCCCTCGGTGGAGTCCGCGGAACGGGTGGAGAACGCACTGGCCGAGGACGAGCGCCAGACCATCGGGTCCCTTCGAAGACGGCTCGTCGACGGGCTGCGCTGGCCCGGTGAGCCCTGGTCGGTCGCGGCTTCGGTCGGAGTGGCGACCGCGGCGTCCATCGTCGTGCTCACGCTGCTGGCCGGCGCTGATCAGCCCCACCTGTACTGGGTGATCGCCTTTTCTGCCCTGGTCCTACACCAGGGTGGCCCGCGGGTGGCGCGCACCTACCGGGCACTACACCGACTCCTCGGGACCGTCGTGGGGCTGGCGCTCTTCCTGCTGGTCGTCACGCTGCATCCGAGCGGGTGGTGGCTTATCGGGTTGATCGTGCTCCTGCAGTTCACCATCGAACTCCTCGTCACCCGGAACTACGGCTTGGCCGTGGCGCTCATCACCCCGCTCGCGCTGCTCATCGCGTCCGGGGGGAATGTTCCGCAGCAGCCGCTCCCCTTGGTCGGCGAGCGGCTGTTGGACACGGTCATCGGCGTCGTCGTCGCCCTTGTGGTGTTGTGGGGATTCGGACGCCGGGCGCACCACCGCGCCGTCCGGGGCGATACCCGGCGCGCGGTCGAGGCACTCGCCGCGTTCGCCCGTGGGGACGCCCCTGAACAGCACGCCCCCACGGTCGCGTCGACGCTGCGCGACCTCCACACCTCCACGTCCCTGCTGGTCGCCGACGGACATCAGGACTCGCCCGAGGCCCGAACTGCAGAGGCCGTCACCTACGCGGGATTCCTGATGCTCGGCACCCATGATCGACATACCGTCGCGGCATCGGCCCCGAGGTGGACCGAGGCCGAAAGGCTGCGCCTTTCCTCTGGGCGGCGACAGATCGACGACGACGACGTGGATATTCGGCTGCGACAGCTGTGTGCACACATGGGGGCGGCCCTCGAATGATGGCCATGACGCGCACCCGGACCATGAACCGGAACACGGTCCTGCCGTACTTCCGTGCGGGTCTCGCCATGTGCACGGCCGTGTTGGCAGCATCCTGCGCCCCGGCCGACGGTGTCTCCGATGACCTCTCCCCGACCCCCACTGACCGGACCGATACCGTACGGCTCGAGTCAGACGGGACAGGGGTGCTGGAGCACCATTCGGTGATGATCGACGACCTCGAGCGCACCTGGTCGACCTACATCCCGACCGGCGGCGCCGGGCCTGCTGCGCCCCTCGTGGTCGTGCTCCACGGGACAGGCGACACCGGACGCGGGATCCGTGGCGCGATCGGACCTGATCTCGAGAAGGTGGCCGATGAGCACGGATTCAGCATCGCCTACGTGGACGGACACCGGAACAACTGGAACGAATGCCGCCTGGAGGGCGACTGGCCGGCCAAGGCGCGCGATCTGGACGATGTCGGCCTTGTCCGCGAAGTCGTACGGGTGCACGGATCGAGCGGCCCGGTTCATGCGGTCGGCTTCTCCAGCGGTGGTCACATGGCCATGCGGCTGGCGATGGAGGCACCCGATCTGGTGGAAGGCGTCGCCTCGGTGGCGGCCAATCCTCCGGCCGAGGGGAACCAGACCTGCGACGACGCCGGTGGCGCGGTGCCGATCATGTTCGTCCAGGGGCGTGAGGATCCCATCAACCCGCTTCAGGGCGGCGAGGTCCGGGTGGGCTCCGGGCCCTACGCGGTCTCCCGTGGCGACGTCCTCTCGGCCGTCGACGGTGCCGAGTGGTTCGCCGAGCGGAACGGGGCCACGATCACCCCGGCGCCGACGCCCGAGCGCGACGGCGCCGTCGAAACGTTCACCTGGCCGGGTCCCGAGCCCGTCCGCCTCGTGGTGCTCGATCGGGTCGGCCACTCCTTCCCCACCCTGTCGGGGAGATGGGGTGGGGACGCGAGGGTGCGATACGACGGTCCGGGCGAGATCTGGAGATTCTTTTCCGGAGACTGACGTCGGATGCTCGCAGGAGGGATGGACGGCGCTACGCCACGTACCGCGCCAGGTGTTCGCCGGTGACCGTCGATGCGTCTTCGATGAGTTGGGCGGGCGTGCCCTCGAAGACCACCTTCCCGCCATCGTGCCCTGCTCCCGGGCCGAGATCGATGATCCAGTCCGCATGCGCCATCACTGCCTGGTGGTGTTCGATCACGATCACGGACTTTCCGGAGTCGACCAACCGGTCGAGCATGCCCAGCAGGTTCTCCACGTCGGCCAGATGCAGACCCGTGGTGGGCTCGTCCAGGACGTAGACCTCCGCCTTCTCCGCCATCTGTGCGGCGAGCTTGAGGCGTTGCCGCTCGCCGCCGGACAGCGTCGTGAGGGGCTGGCCCAGGCGGACGTAGCCCAGCCCGACGTCGCGCAGTCGGACCAGGATCCTGTGCGCCGCGGGGATCCGTGACTCACCCTCGCGGAAGAAGTCCTCGGCCTCGGCGACCGACATGCCCAATACCTCGCTGATGTTCTTGCCGCCGAAGGCGTATTCGAGCACCTCGGCCTGGAAACGTCGACCCTCGCAGTCGTCACAGGTGGTGGCGACACCGGCCATCATCCCCAGGTCGGTGTAGATCACCCCCGCGCCCTTGCAGGTGGGGCACGCACCCTCCGAGTTCGGGCTGAACAGCGCAGGTTTCACCCCGTTGCTCTTGGCGAAGGCCTTGCGGATCGGCTCGAGGAGCCCGGTGTAGGTCGCCGGGTTGCTGCGGCGCGAACCCCGGATCGCCGACTGGTCTATCGCTACCACACCCTCCCGAGACGAGACCGAACCGTGGATGAGTGAACTCTTTCCGGACCCGGCGACCCCGGAGATCACGCACAGCACCCCGAGCGGGATGTCCACGTCCACGTCTTTGAGATTGTGTGTCGAGGCGCCGCGGATCTCGATCGCGCCGGAGTGCTTACGGACGTCATCCTTGAGGGCGGCCCGGTCGTCCAGATGTCGGCCTGTCACGGTGGCGCTGGATCGCAGGCCGTCGACTGTGCCCTCGAAGCAGATCTCGCCCCCCTCCGAGCCGGCTCCGGGGCCGAGGTCCACCACGTGGTCGGCGATCGCGATCGCCTCGGGCTTGTGTTCCACCACCAGAACGGTGTTCCCCTTGTCCCGCAGGCGCAGCAGCAGGGCGTTCATCCGCTCGATATCGTGCGGATGCAGACCGATCGTCGGCTCGTCGAAGACATAGGTGACGTCGGTGAGTGCGGAGCCGAGATGGCGGATCATCTTGACGCGCTGCGCCTCTCCACCGGACAGGGTGCCGGCGGGCCGGTCCAGTGAGAGGTAGCCGAGCCCGATCTCCACGAACGAGTCGAGCGTGTGCTGCAGGGACGCCAGCAAAGGCCCCACCGACGGTTCGTCGAGCCCCCGTAGCCAGTCGGCGAGGTCCGAGAGCTGCATCGCGGAGACGTCGGCGATGTTGAGGTCGCCGATCCGCGAGGAACGGGCGCCCTCGTTGAGCCGGGTACCGTCGCACTCCGGACAGGTCCTGAACACCACGGCACGTTCGACGAACGCCCGGATATGGGGCTGCATCGCATCGATGTCCTTGGACAGCATCGACTTCTGGATCTTCGGGATCAGGCCTTCGAAGGTGACGTTGATCCCGTCGGCCTTGACCTTGGTCGCCTCGAGCCGGAGGAGGGTGTTCATCTCCTTCTCGGAGTACTCCCCCACCGGCTTGTCCATGTCGAAGTACCCGGATCCCGAATAGATGCGCCCGTACCAGCCGTCCATCGAGTATCCGGGTACGAGGATGGCCCCCTCGGACAGGGACCTCGAGCGGTCCACCAGGGCGTCGATGTCGAAGTCGGAGACCGTGCCGCGCCCCTCGCAGCGCACGCACATACCCCCGGTGATCGAGAACTCGGCCTTTCGTCGGGTGCCGTCGGCCTGCTTGAGCGTCCCCACCCCGGAGGCAGAGGCGACGTTGAACGAGTAGGCCTTGGGGCCGCCGATATGCGGCGTCGCGAGTCGACTGAACAGGATCCGCAGCATCGCGCCGGTGTCTGTCGCGGTTCCCACCGTCGACCGGGGGTCCGAGCCCATACGCTCCTGGTCCACCACGATAGCCGTGGTCAGCCCCTCGAGAACGTCCACGTCCGGGCGCGAGAGGGTGGGCATGAAGCCTTGGACGAACGCACTGTAGGTCTCGTTGATCATCCGCTGGGATTCGGCCGCGATCGTGGCGAACACCAGAGAACTCTTGCCGGAACCGGAGATCCCTGTGAACACGGTGAGACGACGTTTCGGAAGCTCGACGTCCACGGAACGGAGATTGTTCTCCCGGGCGCCGAGCACGCGGATGGTGTCGTGTGTGTCTGCGGTATGGGTGCTCATCGCGGGCCTCCTTGTTCGGGCGGTACCCGGCAACGGTAGACCCGCTCGGGGCACATCGGACGTGACAGAACCGCTCCCCTCAGCCCCGTTCTTGTTCCTCCATCGCGATGTCCTGGAGCCGGGCGAACCGTTCGTACTGCACGTCGTCCCACCCTTCACGGCCGGTGACGGCCGCCCAGCCGTCGAGGATCTGGTGGTCGTAGAGGTGCCCGTAACCCTGCGATCCGCCGATAGCGTTGCCCAGATCCGCCGTCACCTGGAAGAACGTGAACACCGGCATGTAGAACATTCCCGGGTGGCGGCCCTTCCCCGGAGGCTCGGACAACCACGCCGGGCGGTTGAACAGCAGGTCCGGGGACCACCAGACCACAGGGTCCGTCGCATGCTGGACGTAGAGGACGTATGGCGGGATCCACGGGGACTGGTCGTCGCGGAACTCCGCCGGATCCTCGGAGAAGCGGACCAACAGGCCGTCTGCGTAGACGGGTTCGGTCGACGGGGTCCCCGGGTCGCGACGCTCGACGAGAGAACGCCAGATGCGGTTGGAATTGGGCGGGCCGATCCACAGCACCCCGTCGACGGTCTGTCGGATGTCGCGGATGCCGGAGAAGGCGGCCTCGCCGGCCTGCGTGCCCAGGCTCTCTCCGTATACGTAGAGATGAGGTCGGTGCTCCCCGGGCGGAAGGGAATCGCGCCAGGCGACCACAGCCTCGACGACGGAGCGCCCGGCGGCTTCCGCTTTCTCCCGGTCGGCCAGGAACGATATCCAGCTCGGCAGATACGAGTACTGGGTCCCTACGATCGCCACGTCCCCGGCGGAGAGCAGTTCGATGGCCTGAGCCGCGTTCGGGTTGATCCAGCCGGTCCCGGTGGTGGGAACGATCACCACCGCCTCCCGTTCCCACGCCCGGGTGCGGTTGAGTTCGTCCACCACGAGCGCGGAGCGTTCGTCGTCCGTGGGTGCCGAGTCCAGACCGGCGTACAGACGGATCGGCTGCATCGCCGGTTCCTCCAGCAGTTCGCTCAGTCGCCCCTGATCGAGACCGCCGCTGACGAAGCGTCTGCCCTGCATCCCGAGGTCGTCGAAGTCGACGTTTGAGTCCGGGCTCCCGGAACGCTCGGGGGCGGTCGGCCTGCTCGTCCAGGGCAGATCCTCGGCGTTCTGAACGCCCGAGATGCGGTTGGCGGCTTCGAAGAACAGGCGTGGCACCACACCCTGGACGACGCCGAACAGCAGGACGGAGACAACCACCACTCCGGTGATCCGGGCTGTGTACTCCCCCAGGTTGAACTTCCGACGGACCACGCGGACGAACATCCGGTAGAGCTGACGCAGTGTCCTCGCGAGCACCAACAGGGCGACGAACACGGCGAGGGCGACCCAGGGGATGCGCATGTAGTCGGACCACGGGGGTCTCGGGCTCTCGACGAGATCGGAGACCTGGTCCTGCCAGCGGATGGCCGTCGCGGTGGCGGTGATGAGATAGACCACCAGGACGTAGGGTGCGGAGAGTCGAGCGAAGATCAGTAATCGTTCGCCGAGTGCGTTGAGATCGGGATGGACGCTGATCTTGGGCAGGACCAGTCGCCGCCACACCGTACGTATGGCCACGCCGACGCCGTAGCCCACCAGCATGGACACTCCGGTGACGATTCCCTGGTAATGCCATTCGCGAGGCAGCAGGGAGGGCATCAGCGACACCCACGCCGCCAGTGCTGCCACGACGAGGCCGGTGACCGAAGGCTGCCACCGGATCCACCAGCCGCGGAGGACCGCCGTAACCTTGTTCACCGCAGTCGTTCGGCCCTTCTCGCCGCGGCCACGAGGTCCTCGGACATCCGCACCAGTTCGGCGGCGTCCTCGCCCTCGGTGATCGCGGTTCTCAGGTCTTCGCAGGCGCAGCGTAGTTGGAACATCCGGTCCATCAGGTCGGCGGATTCCACCTCGGTCAGGACGACTGTCCCTTCGGGGAGGTCCTGCATGCGCAGTGATCGCCGCTGCTCATACGCACGCTGACGGCAGGACCGTCGGCAGTACCGACGACGGCGACCGGTGCCGCCCTCGTCCACGGGACGACCGCACCACGCGCAGGAGGCCTCGCCTCTTCGGGGTGGGGCCTGGTCGGCCCTGACGACGGATTCCACGCATGCGAGGCTACCCAGACGATGCCCCGGGTAGCACGAGACACGGGGACGTGGGAACATTTCGGGGTGCTCTCGGCGTTGACAGGAGCAGGTACCACGCAGCGTCTGCGACGAACCGCGGAGATCGGCGACAGACGGACACGGCAGAAGGAGTTCGCATGGCAGATCGAGTCCTCAGAGGCAGCCGCCTCGGTGCGGTGAGCTACGAGACGGACCGGGATCACGACCTCGCGCCTCGCCGGGTGGCGAAGTACCAGACCCCCAACGGTGAGGTGTACGAGGTCCCTTTCGCTGACGATGCCGAGATTCCGGGCGTCTGGATTTGTAAGAACGGTCAGGAGGGCCAGCTGATCGACGGTCCGGCCGTCGAGGTGAAGAAGGGCAAGCCGCCGCGCACGCACTGGGACATGCTGCTCGAGCGTCGGTCCATCGAGGATCTGGAGGAACTGCTCAAGGAACGGATGGACCTGCTCCGCAAGCGTCGTCGTGCAGGGGCAGCCGCGCGCTGAGGTCAGCCCGCACGAGATCTGAATCGCCCCGCCCCGGACTCCGGGAGCGGGGCGTTCTGTGTCCGGGAGGGCAATCCCAACCAGATGGGGTTTCGCGACGGCCGCGGCGATCATCGCGACGAGCGGGTCATGCGGCGGTCTCGTCAGCGGCCGACGAGTGCCTTGAGCTGCCGGCGACGCTTCTCCCAACCCCAGCGCGCCACGTTGACCGCGGCCTCGCGGAAAATCGACTCGCTCATCTTTGACTGGCCGACGGTGCGCTCGGTGAAGGTGATCGGCACCTCCACGACGGTGCGATCATTGTTCAGCAGTCGCCACGTCATGTCGATCTGGAAGCAGTAGCCCTTGGACTCGATCGTGTCCAAGTCGAGTTCGGCGAGCGCATCGGCGCGGTAGGCCCGATATCCGGCGGTGATGTCCTTGATGCGCACCCCGAGCAAGATCCGGGAGTAGATGTTTCCGCCTCGGGAGATGACGTGACGCTGCCACGGCCAGTTGAGGACGTCTCCCCCGGGCACGTATCGCGACCCGATCACCAGATCGGCACCGTTGTCGACGGCGGCGAGCATCGCGGGCAGCCTCTCGGGCGGGTGGCTTCCGTCTGCGTCCATCTCCACCAGGACGGTGTAGCCTCGCTCCAGGCCCCAGCGGAAGCCGGCGATGTACGCGGCGCCGAGCCCCTCCTTGCCCTTGCGGTGCAGGACGGAGATGCGTCCGCGCGCGTCCTCGGCCGCGAGACGGTCGGCGATCTCACCGGTGCCGTCGGGACTGTTGTCATCGGCGATGAGCACCGACACGTCGGGCGCCGCGGTGAGCAGCCGGTCCACGACGCCGGGAAGGTTGTCCCGCTCGTCGTAGGTCGGGATGATCACCAGCGTGCGCGAGGATGGCGCGCCGCCACCCGGCGTCGTCGGTTCGGTCACTTAGATCTCCTTGTCGTCGGTGACGGGCCGGCACCGGGTGCGAACGAGCGCCCAGGCCAGTCCGACGAGCCCGATGAGGCTGGACACCACCTGCGGGGTGTCGCCCAGTCGGGTTGCCATCGTACCGGCAGCACCCACCTCGACCTGTGCCACCAACCCCGCGGGTTCGAAGATCCCGGTTTCCTGCTGCACCGTGCCGTCGGCGTCGATCACGGCGCTGACCCCGCTGGTCGCGGCGATGAGGACCGGGACATGATGCTCGACGGCCCGCACGCGGGACATCGCGAGCTGCTGGTACGTCATCGGTGAGTGGCCGAAGGTGGCGTTGTTGGTGGGAACCGCGAGGAACTGTGCCCCCTGAGCGACGGGGTCGCGTGCGGCGGCGTCGAATGCCACCTCGAAGCAGATCGCCACACCGACATCGACGCCGGCGGCGGTCACCACGCCGTCACCGTCACCGGGGACGAAGTGTCCGGCGGTGCGAGCGATGGGGAAGATCGCCTCGAGGGGGGCGCGCATCGGCAGCCATTCGCCGAACGGCTGGATGAACTTCTTGTCGTGGCGGTCTCGGACGGGGTCCTCGCCGCGGTCGTTGGACCGGCCGTCCCACACGAGGTAGGAGTTGGTGGCCTCGGGGCCCTTTCCGGTGCCCAGGACGGTGCCTACGAGGATCGGCGCCTCGAGGCGGCGGGACAGCGCCGAGATCTGCTCCCCGGCCCACTGGTCGGCCAGCGGTGAGATGTCGGAGGCGTTCTCCGGCCACAGCACCAGATCCGGGCGGGGGATCTCGTGGGACTCCACACGGTCGGCGAGTTCCCCCGTGGCACGGAGATGGTTCTCGAGCACCGCGCGCTTCTGGGCATTGAAATCCAAGCCCAGGCGGGGCACGTTGCCCTGGATGACGGCCACATCGAGAGTCTGGGTGGGTTGAGCGTCCCGCGGACCGGATGCGGCGGCGACGACGAGTCCCCCCGTCACGAGCGGTACCACGAGCAGCCCGGTGAGCTGACGGACGGGACGATCACGCCGCAGCAGGATCACCACCGCGAAACCAAGCGCCGCGCCGAGGGCGGCCACGGCGAATCCCAGTAACGCAACGCCCCCGAGTGCGGCGAGCGGGAGCAGTGGTCCGTCCGCCTGACCGAACGCCAGTCGCCCCCACGGGAAGCCGCCCCACGGCCACGACGACCGGATCCATTCCCACAGAGACCACCAGCCGACCACCCCGACGAGTGCCGCTGCACCCCGGCGACCGCCGTGGACTCCGGGGGTGAGGCCGGCGCGCAGGATCACCACCGCTCCGGCGCCGAACACCGCGAGGTACAGGGCCTCGACCAACGCCAGTCCCCAGGCGGCATAGGCACCCACGTACAAGCCGACCCAGGGGACGAGGAGGAGGAAGAAGATGATTCCCCCGCGGGGGGAAGAAAGAAGAGGAC
>CAMNYG010000012.1 GCA_946570335.1 uncultured Dietzia sp.
GGTGACCGCAGACGGCGCCGTCCTGTCCTGCTCCCGCGAATCCCACCCCGAGGTCTTCGAGGCGGCCCGACACGGGATCGGCGCGCTGGGCAACATCACCAAGATGACCATCCGGTGCGTACCGGCGTTCGCGCTGCGCGCCGACGAGTACCCCTGGACGCTGTCGGCCGTGCTGCAGGACATGGAGGGCTTCGCCCGATCGGCCGACCACGCCGAGTTCTACTGGTTTCCCCACACCGACGCGATCAACGTCAAGCAGAACACCCGCCTGCCCGGGGACACCGATCTGGAGCCGGTGGGCCGCCTCCGCGAGCTCGTCAGCGACGAGTTCCTCTCCAACGAGGTGTTCGACGCCGTCTGCCGTGCCGCGACACGGCGGCCCGCGATCACCCCCGGACTCAACCGGTTCACCTCCAGGGCCCTGTCCGCCCGGTCCTTCACCGACCGCAGCTACCGGGTGTTCGCCTCGCCCCGCCGGGTCCGATTCCGGGAGATGGAATACGCGGTCCCGATCGCGGCGGCCGGGCAGGTTCTCGGAGATATCCGGGACATGATCGACCGCTCGGGGGTGGTGACCCCGTTCCCGATGGAGGTGCGCTTCGCCGCCGCGGATGACGTGTGGCTCTCGACCGCCCACGGGCGCGAGGTCTGCTACATCGCGGTGCACCAATATCACCGCATGGACCACACGGAACTGTTCCGGCACGCTGAAGAGATCTTCCTCGCCGCAGACGGCCGGCCCCACTGGGGGAAGATGCACACCCGCACCGCCGACGATCTCGCCTCGATGGTCGAGCGCTTCGACGACTTCGTCGCCGTCCGTGACCGCCTCGACCCGGACCGTGTCTTCGGCAACGCCTACACCGAGCGGGTCCTGCCCTGACACGCCCGGCCCGGCGTTTCCGTAGCCTGGTTGCCACCGCAGGTCCCCCGTGATCGAAGAAGGTGAGCCCGTGTCAGATGACGACACTCCCCGACCCGAGGTCTCCGGCCCCGCCGCGGGGGTGGTCACCGCCGCATTGCGTCGGGCGATCCGGACCCAGTCGGGACTCGCACGATCGTACGTCCGCAGGCTTCGCGATTCGCACCCGGACGAGAGCCCTGCCCAGATCCGCACACGACTGGACACCACGTTCCTGGGTGCCGTGACCGCCTCCGGGGCCGCGGTGGGGGCCACCGCCGCCGTTCCCGGGATCGGCACGCTCGTGGCGTTCGGCGCGATCGGAGCCGAGTCACTGGTGTTCCTCGAGGCCGCAGCCTTCTACACCCTCGCCGTGGCCGAGGTGCACGGCCTCGACGTGCGGGAGGGCGAGCACGAGGAGCTGCTGGTCATGACGGTCATGCTCGGCGCGTCCGGCACCGCGCTCCTCGCGAATGCGGTCAGCGCCGAGACCGCCTCCGGCTCGGGGGCGTCACTGGCAGGCAGAGCCCTGCGCGTCCCCGGCCTCAAGGAGATCAACACGCGCATGATGCACCGGTTCGTGCGCAAGTTCGCGGTCAGGCGGGCCGGCCTGGCGGTGGGCAAACTGGCGCCAGCAGGTCTGGGCGCGGCCGTCGGCGGATGGGGTAACCGTAAGCTGGGCAGGACCGTGGTGGACACCGCCGACGCCACGTTCGGCGCTCCCCCACCCCACTGGCCCGCCGGGTGAACCCCGGATGACCGGCGGGTGGCATCCCCCTGTCAGGTGAGATCAGAAGGCCCGGCGCGGGCAGACCGTCTAGCCTGGGTGTCATCTACGTGTGAAACCCACCACAGAACCAGAGAGGCCCCACAAGATCGTGAGCAACACCGTCTCACAATTCGGACAGAATCAGTGGCTCGTGGACGAGATGTACGAGCGCTTCGCCAAAGACCCCTCCTCCGTTGACGAGTCGTGGCACGAGTTCTTCGAGGCCAACCCGAGGGCAGCCTCCGCCTCCGGCCGGAACTCGTCGGACGTCGCCGCTTCGACGTCCACCACGGCCGACGAGAAGAAGCCGGCCTCGTCCGCGGCCGGCGAGAAGAAGCGGGCCACCAATTCCTCGGAACTGACTGTCGACGACGTCACCCCGACTGCCTCCGCCCGGGACGTGGCCGCAAAGCCCGATTCCGATGCCGCTCCGGCGCGCAAGGCTCGCGGGCAGGGTGTCCCGGCGCCCGTGCGGACGCCGGAGATCCGGAACAAGCCGGACATCCCGGCCCCCGCCAAGTCGGCGCAGCCGGAGTACACGCCGCCCGAGGAGCCGGAGAACAAGATTCTCCGTGGTCCGGCGGGCGCGATCGTCAAGAACATGAACGCGTCGCTGACGCTGCCCACGGCGACCTCTGTCCGCGCCGTACCGGCCAAGCTGATGATCGACAACCGCGTGGTGATCAACAATCACCTCAAGCGCACCCGCGGCGGCAAGATCTCCTTCACCCACCTCATCGGGTACGCCATGGTGCAGGCCGTCAAGGTCTACCCGAACATGAACAACCACTACAAGGAGATCGACGGTAAACCGAACACCGTCACCCCGACCGGGATCAACCTCGGTCTGGCGATCGACATGAAGACCAAGAACGGTCGCAGCCTCGTCGTGGCCGCGATCAAGAACTGCGAGGAGCTCGACTTCCGTCAGTTCATCGACGCGTACGAGGACATCGTCTCGCGTGCCCGCGTCGGCAAGCTGACGATGGACGACTTCTCCGGCGTCACCATCTCCCTCACCAACCCGGGCGGTATCGGCACCGTGCACTCGGTGCCGCGACTCACGGTCGGCCAGGGCGCCATCCTCGGCGTGGGCGCGATGGAGTACCCGGCGGAGTTCCAGGGGGCGAGCGAAGAGCAGCTGGCCAACAGCGCGATCGGAAAGATCACCACGCTCACCTCGACCTACGACCACCGCGTGATCCAGGGCGCCGAGTCCGGCGAGTTTCTCCGGGAGATCCACCGTCTGCTCGTCGACGACGAGTTCTACGACGACATCTTCGGCGCGCTCGGGATCCCGTATGAGCCCGTCCGTTGGCGCAAGGACATCACCGATCCGCGCGTGGACAAGGACGCACGCGTCCTCGAGCTGATCGCCGCGTACCGCAATCGCGGTCACCTCATGGCGGACATCGATCCGCTCGACGGCATGCACGCTCAGCGCCGCCGCACCTTCCACCCCGATCTGGACGTCAACTCGCACGAGCTCACCCTGTGGGACCTGGATCGTGAGTTCTCCGTAGGCGGGTTCGTCGGCAAGGACCGGATGCGTCTGCGGGACGTGCTGTCCTCGCTCCGAGCCGCCTACTGCCGCAAGATCGGCATCGAGTACACCCACATCCTGGAGAACGAGCAGCGTGCCTGGCTCCAGGACCGGATCGAGGGCGTCGACGACAAGCCGACGGTCGCAGAGCAGAAGTACATCCTGTCCAAGGTCAACGCCGCCGAGGCGTTCGAGACCTTCCTGCAGACCAAGTACGTGGGCCAGAAGCGCTTCTCGCTCGAGGGCGCGGAGTCCGTCATCCCGATGATGGACGCGGTGATCGACGAGGCCGCCGAGTTCGGTCTCGACGAGGTCGTCATCGGCATGCCCCACCGTGGCCGTCTCAACGTGCTGGCCAACATCGTGGGCAAACCGTACCGGCAGATCTTCACCGAGTTCGAGGGCAACATGGATCCCTCGGCCGCGCACGGCTCGGGCGACGTGAAGTACCACCTCGGCGCAGAGGGCATCCAGTACCAGATGTTCGGCGACAACGAGATCAAGGTCTCGCTCACCGCCAACCCCTCCCACCTGGAGGCCGTCGACCCGGTCCTCGAGGGCATCGTCCGCGCCAAGCAGGATCTGATCGAGGATCCCGAGTGGCGTGCCGAGTTCCCGGTCGTGCCACTCATGCTCCACGGAGACGCCGCGTTCGCCGGCCAGGGCGTGGTCGCGGAGACCCTCAACCTCTCGCTCATCAACGGTTACCGCACCGGCGGCACGGTCCACATCGTGGTGAACAACCAGATCGGCTTCACGACCGCGCCCGAGGCGGGACGCTCCAGCCAATACTGCACCGACGTGGCGAAGATGGTCGGCGCGCCGATCTTCCACGTCAACGGCGACGACCCGGAGGCCTGTGTCCGCGTGGCGCGCCTCGCGATGGACTTCCGCCAGCAGTTCAAGAAGGACGTCGTGATCGACCTCGTCTGCTACCGCCGTCGCGGACACAACGAGGCCGACGACCCGTCGATGACGCAGCCGCGGATGTACGAGGTGATCGACGGCAAGAAGAGCGTCCGCCAGTCGTACACCGAGGACCTGGTCGGTCGTGGTGACATCACCGACAAGGAGGCGGAGAACGCGCTCCGCGACTTCCAGGGTCAGCTCGAGCGGGTCTTCAACGAGGTCCGGGAGCTCGAGAAGCACCCGGTCAAGGCGTCGCAGTCCATCGAGCCCGATCAGCCGCTGCCCAAGATCATCACCGCGATCGACGAGTCGGTCGTCCACGCCATCGGCGACGCCTTCGGCACCCTGCCCGAGGGCTTCCACATCCACCCGCGTGTCAAGCCGGTCTACGAGGCCCGCCAGAAGATGGCCTACAACGGCAACATCGACTGGGCGTTCGCGGAACTGCTGGCGATCGGATCTCTGGTGCTGGAGGGCCGCACGGTCCGCCTCGCCGGCCAGGACTCCCAGCGAGGCACCTTCACCCAGCGCCACGCGGTGATCGTCGACAAGACCACCGCCGAGACCTACTCCCCCCTCCAGCACCTGGACGGCGCCAAGGGCCGGTTCGATGTGTTCAACTCCGCCCTCACCGAGTACGCGGGGCTCGGGTTCGAGTACGGCTACTCGGTGGGTGACCCCGAGGCGCTCGTCATGTGGGAAGCCCAGTTCGGTGACTTCGTCAACGGCGCCCAGACCATCATCGACGAGTACATCTCGTCCGGTGAGGCCAAGTGGGGCCAGAAGTCCTCGGTGACGTTGCTGCTCCCCCACGGCCACGAGGGCATGGGCCCGGACCACACGTCCGGACGCATCGAGCGGTTCCTCCAGTTGTGCGCCGAGGGCTCGATGACGGTCGCCCAGCCGTCGACCCCGGCGAACTACTTCCACCTGATGCGCCGCCACGCGACCGGCATCAAGCGCCCCCAGGTGGTGTTCACGCCCAAGTCGATGCTGAGGAACAAGAAGGCCGTCAGCGCCGTCGAGGACTTCACCTCGGGCAAGTTCCGCTCGGTGCTGGATGATCCGGCCTTCGTGAACGGCAGCGGCGACGCCGACAAGGTCACCACGATGCTGCTCGTGTCCGGCAAGCTCTATTACGAGCTGGCCGCACGTCGGGACAAGGACGAGCGCGACGACGTCGCGATCGTCCGTCTCGAACAGCTCCATCCGATCCCGCACCGTCGCCTGCGTGAGGCCCTGGACCGCTACCCCAACCTCGATGAGGTGCGGTGGGTCCAGGAGGAGCCCGCAAACCAGGGGGCCTGGAGCTTCCTGGCGCTCGAGCTCCCCGAGCGGATCGACAACTTCCCGCGATTCAAGCGGGTCTCGCGCCGCCCCATGGCGGCGACCTCGACCGGGCTGAGCAAGGTCCACGCGGTCGAACAGAAGGCGCTGGTCGACGAAGCGTTCGCCTGATCAGTCGCAGACCGTCACGAAGGGCCCGTCCATCCGGACGGGCCCTTCGTGGTCAGAGGCGATCAGTATCCGTGCTCGTCCAACCAGTAGTTGGCCAGGGCCACAGGCGAGGCCGTGCCGAACTCGATCCCCAGCAGCAGATCCCGGACATCGTCGGTCGTCAGCTCACCGCTGACACGGTTGACCAGGGAAAGCTGGTCCTCCGAGAGCGAGCCCTTACGGAACACCGGCACGATGTTCTGGGCCGTGATCGCGGTGTCGTCGTCGTCCAACACCACCATGTCCTCCGGATGCAGGACCGGATCGGCGGACCGGACCAGACCGACCCCGATCCGGCCGGCCCGAAGGGCCTCGAACACCGCCCGGGGGTCGGGGCCGAGCGGCACCCGGTTGACGAATTCACAGTTGTAGGTCCGCCCCACCGCCGCGGACAGGTCGGTGTCCTCCAGCATCTCCAGCCGGGACCCGAGTGTGAACTCGCCGCAGCGCCCGTCCAGATCGGACATCGTGCGCAGTCCGTAGGTCTCCGAGGTGTTGCGAGTGACCGCATAGACCGGCGCGTCCTCCGCCGGCGCCGGGTCGGCGGCGGTGACCCCCTCGGGCAGGGCCGCCATCATCGCCGGATAGACCTCGTCAGCACCCACCGCCTGCGATCCCGGATCGAACATCTGCAGCAACTGTCCGGTGAACCCGACTGTGAAGGTGGCCTCGCCGTTCGTCACCGACTCCACGGCCTCCGCCTGGGTACCGGACTGCGGGCGCGGCTCGACCCTCCAGCCCTGGCGGATCAGGGCGTTGCCGTAGATGTGGCCCACGATCTCGGCCTCACCGAACGAGGCGGTCTCGATCACGACCACCGGCGTGTCCACGTGCGCCGGGACGATCGACGACTGCGATGCACATCCGGTCGCCACGACACCGGCGACCGCCGCCAGACCGGTCGCCCGCACAGCCCGCCCCCACGTCCGCCGCATCCGATTCCGCCCTTCCCTGCAATCGTCGCCGCGCTCGTGCGCGGACCCTTCGAACCCACAGTCTCCCAGCCCCGTCCCCGCATCGTCACGCCGAGTCCCCACGCGGGCGCTACTGTCGAATCGCACCTGCCGAAGGAGGACCGTTGCCCGCTCTCCCACACCGTCACCCGCGCGTCGTGTCGCCGGCCCAGGCCGCAGCCGGCAACTCCGTGCCCACGGACCGGGCGATCGTGGACTGCGGTGTCTACGTCGACGGGGTCCGGCAGCCCGGGAGGTACACATACCAGGCCGCGATCCACGAGGTCCGATCCACCGGCCGGGGCTTCGCGTGGCTCGGGCTGCTCTCACCGGACGCCCGCCAGATGGAGGCCCTGTCCCGGGAGTTCGGCATCCACGAGCTGATCACCGAGGACGCCGCGAGCGGAGAGCAGCGGCCCAAACTCGAGGCGTACGACGACGCGCTCGTGCTGAACCTCGCGGCGGTACAGTACCTGCCCCACGAGACCATCGCAGATGTCAGCGAGATCGTCACCACCGGCGAGGTGATGGTGGTGCTGGGTCGGGACTTCGTGGTGACGGTCCGGCACGGGGACTTCTCCGAACTCGCCGGGATCCGCACCCAGCTCGAGAAGTCACCCGACAGGCTCCTCCACGGTCCGGCAACGGTGATGCATGCCGTGGCCGACCGGATGGTGGACAGCTATCTCGACGTGGCGGAGGAGATGCGGCAGGACGTCGAGGAACTCGAGTCGGCGATGTTCGCGCCCCGTGCGGCCGTGGACATCGAGCAGATCTATCTCCTCAAGCGCGAGCTGCTCGAGCTCAAGCACAACATCGTACCTCTCGCCCGACCGCTGCTTCGCCTGTCGGCTGATCATTTCGCACTTGTGCCCGAGGAGATCCGCCACTACTTCCGGGACGTGCAGGACCACCACTCGCAGGCGGTGGCAGAGGTCTCTGTGGTGGACGAGCAGATGACCTCGTTGGTGGGGGCGGCGGTCGCGATGGTCGGTGTGCGCCAGAACACCGACATGCGCAGGATCTCGGCGTGGGTGGCGATCGCGGCCGTGCCCACGATGATCGCCGGCGTGTACGGGATGAACTTCGAGAACATGCCCGAGCTCGGTTTCCGGTTCGGCTATTACGCGGTACTGACGATCATGATCGGTGTGTGCGTGGGCCTGTTCTGGATCTTCCGGAAGAACCGGTGGCTCTGATCCGTCCGCCCCGCGCCGCCGGCCTCCGCGAGTCCTAGCCCGTCCGTCCGGGGTTGACCGCCGAGCGGGCGGGATCGGTGACGTCGATCCCGGCCTCCGCCCACGCCTCTTCGAGTTCGGCCGCGCCCTTCATCCGCACCCAGGCGGCCTCCGTGTGCGTGACCGGAACGGCTCGGAACACCGTGACCGGTGCGGCGTCCCCGGGCAGTTCGACCTCCGGGATCTCGGGGGCGCGCAGGATCACCGCGGTGAACGCCGCACCCGGCCAGAGTGGCTCGCCGAGGTCGATGAGTGCGCCCTCTGCGAGGATCAGCCCCTCGATCGCCGGGGCGGCCGCGATCACGGCGAGAGCACGGACGAGTCCGTCGACCCCGCCGCGCAGCGTCAGGCTGAGTTCGGCGCGCGGGGCCGTCGGGTCCGGGACCAGATCGGACGGATCGCCCATCGGTTCGGCGGAGCATCCGAGCGTGACGTAGCGGACCAGGCCCGTCTCCACGTCCACAAACCGCAGGACACTGATGGGGTTCGCGCCGAGAAACGTCACCGACGCCTCCTGTGGTCCCGGTCCGTGGTGCCGTTCCAGGTGGGCCCGGACCGTCTGGAGAACCGACGACGGCGAGGAACCCTGCGGCATCACTTGAGTCCGAGACGGGCGAGCTCGTCCCGCACCCGCTCGGCGTTGGCGGGCTCGCAGAGGACGTCGTATCGCCCGGCGACCAGTTGTGAAGTGGACGCGAAGTCCCGTTTGCCGCGCGTGGCGGCGTAGGACAGGGAGGCGGAGACGATGCCGAACACCGAGCCGCCGATCAGGCCGGTGAGGACGACGCCCCACATGGGCTGGGTGAAGATGCCGAGTAGCAAGCCTACGAAGAGCCCGAGCCAGGCGCCGGTGGCCAGACCGCCGAGGAGGACCTTCGGCCAGGTGAGTCGGCCGGTCACACGCTCGACCTGCATCAGGTCGACACCGACGATGGTGACCTCGTGGACCGGGAACGCCTCGTCGGCCAGGTGGTCGACGGCGGCCTGGGCCTCCGCGTAGGTGGAGTAGGAGCCGACGACCCAGCCGGTGGGTGGCGTGGGCAGACCCGGGGTCTGGCCGCCCCGCGTCCTGCCGGTCGCCGGGTTCACTCGAGAGGTCATGAATTTCCGTCCTTCCGGGCTCACCCGTTGGTGATGGTCGGGTCCGAGACGGTCATCCCGGCCGCGCGGCCGCGCGCGGAGACCACGAGTGCCATCTTACGGCTGGCCTCGTCCAGCATCTCGTCGCCGAACATCACAGCGCCCCGGGCCCCGCCTTCGACAGACGTCGAGTGTGCGTAGGCCGCGAGGATGCCCTCGGCCTTGTCGAACTCGTCCTGGCGGGGGCTGAAGACCTCGTTCCCGGCGTCCACCTGAGACGGGTGCAACACCCATTTGCCGTCGAAGCCCAGGGCTGCGGTCCTGGCGGCGGCGCGGCGGAAGCCCTCTTCGTCGCGGACCTTGAGGAACGGCCCGTCGATGGCCTGCAGGCCGTGGGCACGAGCGGCGACGAGAATCGACATGAGGACATGGTGGTAGGCATCGCCCGGGGTGTAGCCCTCCGGCTGCTCGCCCACCGTCAGGGTCCGCATCCCGATGGAGGCCATGAAGTCGGCGGGACCGAACACGAGCGTGAGAACACGGGGACTGGACGTGGCGATCTCGGTGATGTTGGTCAGTCCGAGGGCGTCCTCGATCTGCGGCTCGATCCCGATGTGACCGACCGGCAGGCCCGCGGCCCGCTCCACCTGCGCGAGCACCAGGTCCAGAGCCACGACCTCCGACGCGTTCCGCACCTTCGGCAGCAGCAGGGCGTCCACCCGCGAGCCGGCCCGTCCGACGATGTCCGTGACGTCGCGGACGGTGTGCTCGGTATCCCACGCGTTCACACGGACCACTACGGTCGGTGCCGCGAACCCGCCCGTGAGAAGAGCTGCGACGACATTCTCGCGGGCCTCGCCCTTGGCCGGTCCGGCGACGGCGTCCTCCAGGTCCAGGAACACCTCGTCCACCGGGAGGCCACGAGCCTTGTCGATCATCCTGACGCTGCTGCCGGGCACGGCGAGGACGGTCCGCCTGGGCCGGGCCCGCAGGTCGGCGATCCTGGCGGCGGGGTCCTGCGCCGACGTCGGCGGCATCTGGCGGGCGTCGGTCATCGTGGGTGACTCTCCCTCTGCGTCCGGTTCGGCGGGCGGGTGCCGCCGTACGGTGACTAGCCTGGTCCGCATGGCGAACCTCAACAAGGCCTTCGTCGCCAGGCTAGCCGGGCTACCGGTGATCGGACCTGACGGGGATGACATCGGGCGCATTCGCGACGTCGTGGTGACGATGCGTTCCGGGCTCAGACCTCCCCGGGTCATCGGTCTCGTCGTGGAGCTGCCGACCCGGCGTCGGATCTTCGTCCCCATGCTGCGTGTGGCCTCCATCGATCCTCGATCGGTCTCGCTGGTCTCCGGCACCATCAACCTGCACCGCTTCCAGTCGCGCCCCGGCGAGAACCTGGTGTTGGGATCCCTGGTCGATTCCACGATCGGCGTGGAGGTGGAGCAGTCGACGCCGGGGGTGAATCCGGCCCCTGCGAGCGAGCGGCACCAGGTCGTGGACGTGGAGATCGAGCGCCAGCGGTCCAGGGACTGGCTCGTCTCCCGGGTCGCCACGCGGGTCCGCCGCGGCCGCACGCCGCTGGGTCGTCGTGGGGCGGTCTCGATCCACCCGTGGAACAGGATCAAGGGACTGGACGACTCGGCGATCGGCGCCCCCGACCACAGCGCCGAGAGCCTGGTCGAGCAGTACGCGGATCTGCGGCCGGCCGATGTGGCCAATGCACTGCGCGAGCTACCCGAGGTACGGCGACTGGAGGTGGCCCGCACTCTCGACGACGAGCGGCTGGCCGACATCCTCCAGGAACTGCCCCACGACGAACAGACCGAGATCGTCACCCGTCTCGAACTCGAACGCGCGACGGACGTCCTGGAGGCGATGGATCCCGAGGACGTGGCGGACCTGCTCGGCGAGCTGCCGGAAAAGGAGGCGGAATCGTTCCTGGAACGTATGCATCCCGAGGATTCCGCGCCGGTCCGGCGACTGCTGACGTTCGACGCCGACACCGCCGGTGGTCTGATGACCCCCGAGCCGATCATCCTCTCCCCCCAGACGACGGTGGCCGAGGCGTTGGCTCATTGCCGCAATCCTGACCTCAGCCCCGCCGTTGCCAGCCTGGTGTTCGTCGTCCGCCCACCCACCGCCACCCCCACCGGCCAGTATCTCGGCTGTGTTCACATACAGGCACTGCTGCGGGAACTGCCGTCGATGATGGTCGCCGAGACTCTGGACACGAGCCTGTCCTCGCTCCGCCCCACCGATTCGGTGGACGCGGTGACCCGGTTCTTCGCCACGTACAACCTCGTGTGCGGTCCTGTCGTCGACGACGCGGGACACCTTCTCGGCGCGGTGGCCGTGGACGACCTCCTCGACCACCTCCTGCCGGAGGACTGGCGAGATCTGGATCTGCACGACGAACGGGAGAAGAGCCGGCCATGACCGATCCGTCCCCGCGATCCCCTCTGTCGACCCCGGTCACCTCACGCCGGGTCCGCATCAGCTTCGACTCCGATGCGGTCGGACGCTACAGCGAGGCCGTGGCCCGCTTCTTCGGCACCGGCACCTACCTGCTCATCCAGACCATCGTGGTGATCGCGTGGATCATCGTCAACGTCGCGGTGGTGACACTTCGGTTCGACCCGTACCCGTTCATCCTGCTGAACCTGGCGTTCTCCACCCAGGCCGCGTACGCGGCGCCGTTGATCCTGCTGGCCCAGAACCGGCAGGAGGACCGCGACAGGTCCTCGCTCCAGGAGGACCGGCTCCGCGCCACGCAGACCAAGGCGGACACCGAGTTCCTGGCACGGGAGCTCGCCTCCGTCCGACTGTCGGTGGGCGAGACGGTGACCCGCGATTATCTCCGTCGCGAACTCGATGACCTCCGCGATTCCGTCGAACGCATCGAGGCCCTGCTCGCCGGAGGTGGCGGTGGCGCAGGTAACACCGGGCAGGGTAAAACCGATTCAGACACCAGGGGCCGGGAGTAACCTCGGCTGCGGCGGATGTGCCCAGGGGCGTGCCATTCGCGTGCGACGTTCGCAACCGAGCACTAGGGGGAAACTTGCGCAGAGTCGTACAGAGCGCTGACCGCAAGGTGCTGACCAGCGCCGCGGTAACCGCGACCGCGATCGCGGTGGTGGCGACCGTCGGCCTGTCCATGGACACCAGCCCTCCCGAGGCGCCGGACATCGCCCCGCTCGCGGAATCCGGCCCCGGCACCACCACTTCCGCCACCTTTGGTCCCTCCACCACGGCGAGTGCGGAGGAAACAGAGCGCTCCCCCGGTGAGGAACCTGCGCCCGGAGAGGATCCGGGCGCGGCGCACATCGAGCCCGCCACGATCCCGGACGGTCCCCTGGGAATCCCGGGAATCGCTCTCGACGCCTACCAGCGGGCCGCCGACCGCCTGAACGTCGAGCAGCCCGCGTGTGAGATGGACTGGACGCTGCTCGCGGGGATCGGACAGGTTGAGTCCAACCAGGGCGGTGGCAGGTTTGATGCGCAGGGCAACACGATCGGTCGCATCCTCGGCCCACGTCTGGACGGCTCGATGCCCGGCACCGCCGTGATCACCGACACGGACGGCGGCCGGTTCGACGGAGACCCCGAGTTCGACCGCGCGGTCGGCCCGGTCCAGTTCATCCCGTCCACCTGGAAGCTCCTGGGACGCGACGGGAACAACGACGGGGTGGCGGACCCCAACAACATCTACGACGGTGCGCTCGCCGCCGCGACCCTGCTGTGCGATCAGGGTGGCTCGATGGCCGACCCCGCGGCACGGACCCGTGCGGTCCTCGCGTACAACAACTCCCTCGCCTACGTCGCCAACGTCAACGCCTGGGCCCACGGTTACGCGGTGAACGCCTTCCCGCTGCCCTCGGACCTCCCGGAGATCCACCAGCCCAAGCCCACGATCGAGCCGCCCGAACCACCGGAGCACTGCCCCGAGGGTTGGACGGGGACGCCGACCGCCGCCCCGGAGCCGACGGAGCCGGGCCAGCCCGACCCCCCGGTCCCGGGCTGCACCG
>CAMNYG010000013.1 GCA_946570335.1 uncultured Dietzia sp.
GACAGTCCCCTGCCCCTGTCCGGCGAGGTCAGGGCCCGCAGGGCGTCCCACGGGCGGAAGTCGTCGCCCGCCCGCACCGAGGCGGCGAGCGCGACTCCCGAACCCGCCAGACGAACGAGGTCGCCCCCGACGAGGTCGTCGACGAGCGGACGCAGGAGGATCACGGTGCCGACCGCGGCCAGTGCCGACAGATCCACGTCGCTGATCTCCGAGTAGCCGATCAGGACCGGGACACAGCGGGCGACAGCCGGGCCGCCCAGCTCGTCGGCGAGGCGGGACAGCTCAGCGGCGAGACCCGCAGGCGACGTTCCGGGCTCGAGAACCACACGTTCACCGGCTCGGATCCGGTCGGCCACGGCGTCGAGCCCGTGAGCGCCGGGCAGTCCGGCCGGCACCACACCCTGCGATGCCGCGGTGGCCGATACCGCGGTGACGGCGGTGTCGGCCGAATCCACCCCGCCGACGACGCACTCGACGAACGCGGGCGCAACCCAGTCACCCGCGAGGTCGACATGGTGGGAGTCGGGGAAGAGTGCGGGACCCGGGGTATCGGAGCCGACCCAGACGACGAGGCCGTTCTCGTACGCCAGCGCGGTGGCGTCTCGCGAGGCTGGGGTGAGGACACGGCCTCCGGTGGCGAGAGTTGCAGGCATGCTCCGAGTATCCCCGAGTGCGACCGGTCCCATGGAACCCGACCACCCGGAGGGCTGATTAGGCTTCTCACCCATGACGGACCACGACCACCCCGCCGGCGACGATGACAGCTCCCCCGGGAACTCTTCCGGCGATCTGGAAGGAACTGGTGGCCGCGCCCGACTGGGGTTCCCCGGTGGCCGACTGCGACCCGCAGACTGGACGGCGTTGGCGCAGCTCGCCGCCGAGCATTCCGGTCACCTGCAGCTGTCCTACGGGGGAGTCGTGCAGATCCCCGGGGCACAGGACGAGAACAGCCTCCGGGAACGCGCGCAGGCTGCCGGCCTCACCTCGCGGCTCGTGCACGAAACGGGCCGCACCATCCTCGCCTCTCCCCTGGCCGGACGACTGCCCGGCCGGAACGACCTGGGGGATCTGCCCGAGCGGCTCGACGCCGCCCTCGACGCGCACCAGGACGCATCGTCGCTGGCCGCACCCGTCGTGTTCGGGTTCGACGACGGCTCCGGGGACGTGCTCGCACACGGGCCCGACCTGGCGGCGGAGGCCGGCCCGGAGGACGGGATGGCCCGAATCCACGCAGGGGGACACGACACCGGACTCCGGACCTCGATCGCCGACGTGGTGTCCGTCCTCGTCGATGCCGTGGCGGGGCTGAGCCGCGCCGCGGAACGGCCCGCGACGGTGAACTCGTCCAGCGTGATGCACGACCTCGTCGTCACACTCTCCGACCACCCGCTGACCACCCGCACCGACCTCACCGCCTCCGGCGCGCCCACCGGGCGCGACGAGGTGCCACCGGTGGGGTGGGTCGACACCCTCGACGGGCTCGTCACCCTCCTGGCGGTCGTGGCCGACGGGGTGGTCCCCGCCCGACTCGCCGAGTTCCTCGGCGCCATCGAGCGGCCCAGCACCATCTCGGCCGACCGCGTGATCGGCCTCCACGGACTCACTGAGGGGATGGCGGAGCAGGTCGTGCGGGTACTCGCCCCGATGGGATTGGTGTTCGACGCGACCTCCCCCTGGGTCCGGAGGCACCCCGAGACCTGAACCGTGGCCGGCCCGGGCTCACACCGTCGGCAGCCTTGCGGCCACGGTGCGGCCGGGCAGGTTCGACCGACACCGGGGTCACCGTGAGCCGAACCGACTGACCAACCAGCGGGCCGCATCCGGCACGGTGTACACGGTCTCCGGTCTCGTCTCTACTTCTGTGGCGAAATGCTGTGGTCGGTCGACCATCACCACGGGGATGTGCAGTGCACGGGCCGCCTCGAGCTTCGCGGCCGTGGACTCCCCGCCGCTGTCGCGGGTCACCAGCACATCGATGCGGTGACGGGCCATGAGAGTCCGCTCGGCATCGACGCCGAACGGGCCCCGGTCCAGAACCAGCAGGTATCGCTGCGGGAGGGGGCCGGGTGGCGGCTCGGAACACCTGATCAGGTATGAACCGCGCTCATCTCCGGCGAAGGCGGAGGCACCGTGCTTGCCCACCGTGAGCATCGGCCGACGGAAGCGCTGTCGAACCACCGCCACCGCGGTCTGCAGGTCCGGGACACGAATCCACTCGTCCCCGGCCGTTTCCTGCCATTCGGGGCGCTCCAGTCGCAGAAGAGGCACGCCGGTCGCAGCGGCGGAGTGGGCCGCGTCGACGGAGATCTTCCGGGCGAACGGGTCGGTCGCATCTATCAGTGCGTTCACCGAGTTCTCCCGGAGCCAGCGAGCGAGTTCGGAGGCCCCACCGAACTCGCCGATCCGGACCTCGCCCCGGGGTAGCCGTGGCCTGGCGATCTTGCCCGCCAACGAGGTCACCACGTCCAGGCCGGCGGTGACCAACAGGTCCGCGAGCCGGCGGGCCTCGCCGGTACCACCCAGAACGAGGATCAGTCCCGGGTCTCCGGGCGTCGGTGACGCACCGGCTCGGTCCGCCACACCGTCCTCCCCCCGGCCGTCGACCTGCGTATCGGACCCGCTCATGAGGCTTGGCGATGTCGTGTGAGCCGGGTGCGGGATGCCGGGGACGAGTTCCCAGGTGATCCCGCTCGCGTCGAAGACCTCCGTGAGCGTCGGGGTCTCGTCATGCTGGAGCGGGTCGCCGGCGAACAGGTGGACCACCCTGTCCCCCCTGCTGAGTGCGGCGCGGATCTCGTCGAGGATCTGGCCGGTCGACAGTGAGGCGGTGTCCACGACCCGTGCCGTGGGCGGGCACAGCGCCAGCGCCTCGGACGGCTCTTCCGCACGGGCGTGGAGACACGTACCGCTCATCGCGATGAGGCGCGAGGCCCGGACGGTGAGCAGATCGACGGGGCCTGGGCCGACGCCCACCAGGTGTACGGCGACCGGTGCGTCCCTGGGCATGCCGTCCGGGATCGTGGCGCCGCTCACCGGGGCATCCGTCGCCAGATCGGCTGCGGGACGAGCCGGGCGACGGCGAACATCACCCGCAACTGCCACGGAATCCACACGACCCCGGACCGGCGGGCCACGACACGGTCCACCACCGCGGCGGCCACCTGTTCCGGAGTCGACGAGAACGGTGCCGGATCCATGCCGGCGGTCATCCGGCCGATCACGAACCCGGGCCGCGGGATGATGAGTGTGACGCCGGTGCCGTGCAGGGCATCCGCCATTCCGGATGCGAAACCGTCCAGGCCTGCCTTGGCCGAACCGTAGACGTAATTGGCCCGCCGGACGCGTTGCCCGGCGACGGAGGAGAACGCCACGAGTACACCGCTGCGCCGAGACTTCATCCGTTCCGCGAGGACGGTCAGTAGCGCTGCCTGGGCCACGAAGTCGGTGTGCAGGATCTGTGCGGCGGCGTCGGCGTCACGCTCTGCGACCTCCTGGTCCCCGAGAATCCCGAACGCGAGCACCGCGATGTCGACGGGACCCACCCGGGATTCGATCTCGTCCACGACCCCGGCGTGGGAGGACAGGTCGTCGGCGTCGAAGTCCACGGTCTCGACTGCGGTCGCACCCGCGGTCCACAGCGGCGCGACCGGTGACGAGTCCCCTCCGGGCCTGGACGCCAGGACGATGGTGCGGCCGGGTGCGAGGCGGCGCGCCACGGCCAGGCCTATCTCACTGCGGCCGCCGAACACGACGACCACCTCACCACCGGGCCGCTGCCGGTCAGACGACGATGCAGGTGTGGGCATGCGCTCAGTCTCCCACGCGTCCACTCGCCCACGGGCTCCGTGGGCCACCCCGGGCGGCTGTGGCAGGCTCGGCCACATGGCACGCACCCTGGCAGAGATCTCCGACGAGGCGCACGAGTTCCTGTCGACCTATCACCTGGGCACGCTCACCACCCTGCGCACGGACGGCTCCCCGCACGTCGTGGCCGTGGGCTTCACCGTGGACCTCGACAGCGGGCTCGCGCGCGTCATCACGACGAAGGGCTCCCAGAAGGCGCGCAACGCCGCGCGAGGCGGCCGCGCCGCGGTCTCCCACGTCGACGGCGGACGCTGGCTAACCTTCGAAGGGCCCGCCCGGTTGCTCACCGACGCCCCCGCGGTCCGGGAGGCCGAGCGACGGTACGCGCTGCGCTACCGGGAGCCGCGTCCGAATCCCGAGCGCGTCGTGGTGGCGATCGAGGTGGACCGGGTTCTCGGCTCCGCCCGGATGTTCACCGGCGTCCGGGGGTGACCGGTGGTGGATCCCGCTTGCGGCGGGCCCACCGAGACCGTCCCGTCGCAAGCGGCCAGTGGCGCCGGGTGAGCACTCAGAGAACGCGCAGTCCACGCTCGCCGTTGTTGAGATCCCGCCGGCCGTCCGCTGTCACCGCGACGATGTCCTCCAGCCGCGCGCCCCACTGGCCGTCGCGGTAGATTCCCGGTTCGACGGAGAACGTCATCCCCTCCGCGAGGACCGTGTCCGCGCCGGGGGCGACGAACGGCGGCTCGTGCAGACCGAGGCCGATCCCGTGGCCGGTGCGGTGGATGAACCGCTCGCCCAGTCCCGCGGCGGCCAGATGCTCTCTGGCGGCGGCGTCGATCTCGCCGATCGCCACCCCGGGCCGTACGGCCTCACGTGCCAGCCTCTGTGCTTCCTGCAGCACGGCGTACTCCTCGGCCACCTGACCCGACGGCTCGCCCATCGAGTAGGTGCGTGTGCAGTCCGAGTGATAGCCACTGGCCAGCGGTCCCCCGATGTCGACCACCACGACGTCTCCGGACCGCACCACCCGGTCGGAGACCCCGTGATGCGGATCGGCGCCGTGTGGTCCGGAGCCGACGATCACGAACTCGGCGTGGGTGAGCCCCTCGGCTTCGATGGCGGCCGTGATGAGCTCGCCGACCTCGGCCTCTGTCCGTCCCACCTGAAGGAACTCGCCCATCCGCGCGTGCACGGCATCGATGCGCCGGGCGGCCTCGGCGAGCTCGTCCACCTCGCTGGGGGTCTTGACGGCCCGCACGTGATCGATCACGTCCGAGGCCAGGACCACCTCGCCGTCGACGCCCAGTTGGAGCGGCACCAGATGCAGTGCCGGCATGGCCGTCGACACGGCCACCCGACCGGACACCTTTCCTCCGACCAGTGCGACCGCATCGGTGCCGTCCTCCCACGGGAGCACGGTCGAGCCCACCAGTTCGGCGGCACCGCGCACCGTCTCGGTGAGCTCGAGGGACGGCAGGACCAGAAGTGGCGTGTCACCGTCCGCGGGGATGATCAACACGGTGAGCCGCTCGTGGGAGTCCAGCCGCTGACCGGTCAGGTACGCCATGTCCTCACCGGAGTAGACCACGACATGGTCGATCCCCAGCTCCCGTGCGCGGGCACGGATGGCGTTCAGGCGGTGTGGATGAAGGTCCGGTGCGTCGCTGGTCATGACTCCCACAGTAGGCCGACCGGCTCCCCGCCCGCCCCCGTCGGCGGTTAGCCTGGCGGGGTGGTCCCGACCAGCTCTGCAGGAGGCGCGATGTCCCAGGGTCCGTTGATGGTTCTCGACAGCGCCGGACTGTGGTTCCGCGCGTTCCATTCCGTCCCGGAGAAGATCACCGGCCCCGACGGCTCCCCGGCGAACGCGGTACGGGGCTTCTGCGACATGGTGGCGGTGCTCGTGGAGGAGTATTCGCCGAGCGGTCTGGTGGCCGCACTGGATCGTCAGTGGCGGCCGGACTGGCGTGTGGAGCTGCTGCCGTCCTACAAGGCTCATCGTGTCGGTGAGGACGGCGAGGAGGACGCCCCCGCCTCGTTGGCGCCGCAGGTCGAATCGATCCGCGCCGTCCTCTCCGCGGCGGGCATCACACAGGCCTGGGCCGAGGACGCGGAGGCAGACGATGTGCTGGCTGCTCTCGCCGCACGTGATCGCGAAGTGCTGGTCGTCACGGGTGATCGTGACCTGTTCCAGCTCGCGTCCCGGACCACCACCGTCGTCTATGTGGGCGCGGGGATGAAGAAGCGACTGGCGTACACCCCGGACGTGGTGGCCGAGCGCTTCGATCTGCCGGCGAACGACGACGCCCGGGTCTATGCGGACTACGCGGTGCTCGTGGGCGATGCCTCGGACGGGCTGCCCGGAGTGGCTGGTGTCGGTGCCAAGACGGCTGCCACCCTGCTGCGGGAGTACGGGGACCTCGACGGGATCCTGGCGGCTGCCGGAGACCCGGGATCGGCGCTGACCGCGCGCCAACGCACCGCGATCACGGCGGGTGCCGACTACCTCGCGGCCGCACAGGGCGTCGTGCGACTGGGCGGACGGGCGTTCGAGCTCGAGTTCAGCGGCGATCTCGACGGCAGGCGTGGCGAGGTCGATCTCGACCGGCTCGAGGCGATCGGAGAGGCCACCGCCCAGTCCCGTGCGATCGGAAGGCTTGTCGAGGCCACCGCGGGCCTGGATCCCGCGTAACACCCCGGTCGGTGGCGGGTCAGACCATGTGGTCGAGGACCACCCCGCGTCGGAGCGAGCCGACGGCCGACCGTGCAGTACGAGCGAGATCCGGCTCGGCGACCTGGCCGACCTGCGCGAGCACGTCCACCACCAGCCGTGCGGACCGGACGAAGTCGCCGGCGGTCAGCTCCACGCCCTCCTGCCATGAGGCGACCAGGATCGATGACAGTGCGCCTCCGGAGACCCAGTGATGGAGGACCGGGGCGAGACCGGCGTCCAGATCCGGGGTGGTGGGCAGCCGGTGCGAGCGTTCGATCTCGGCGACATCCGAGGCGACGCGCTCGGTGTCCGCCAGAGCGTTGCGCAGCGTCTCGTCGGACGGTTCGCGAACGGCGGATTCGGTCCGCGGGTGCGCCACGATCGTGGCGATCACAGCGGCGAGACCGGCCTGGTCGAGCCCCCGCCAGACACCGCGCCGCAGACACTCGGCCACGAAGAGGTCCTGCTCGGTGTGGACACCGCCCAGGAGGCGGCCGGCATCGGTGGCGCGGAGGGCGCCCTCGATCTCCTCGAGGTAACCGAGCTGTTCGAGCAGTGAGACGATACGACGGAATCGACGGGCCAGAGAGTCCGAATCGGCGTCGACCTCGGCGCTCATCGAGACGACGTCCGCGTCGGCCTTCGACCAGCGCTCGTGCAGGCGGGCGAGCTTGTCGATTCGCGGATCGTCATGAAGCGGATGGCGACGGAGTTCGCGCCGGGCCGCCGCGATCCGCGGATCCTTGCGTACCGGCTTGCCTCCGGAGTTCTTCATACGGGCCTTGGCCTTGCCCCGCAGGCGCTCCATGCGCTGGACGAGTGCGCGTTTGGCGCGGCCGTCGAGCTTGCGGCGGCCCTTGGGCAGGTCCACCCGCCCCACCGGGACCGGCGGCGCCGCGAAGTCGTGTTGTCTCAGCCACCCGGTCCAGCCGGTGTCGGTGAGGCACAGCAGAGCCGGGTCGGATCGGATGTCGGTGCGCACCTGGAGGACGGTCGCGACCATCCCGAAACGCTTGCGGCCCACGGTGATCACCGAGCCGGCGGTCTGCTTGAGCATGGCCGACCGGACTGCGGACAGCCGGTCCTCGCGCGTACTCTGCTCGGCCCTGCGCTCGAGACGGCTCAGATCCGCCCGCACGGCCATGTAGGAATCGAGTTCCTCGTCTCCCCCGGCCTCGAGCAGGGTCGCGCGCATGCGATCGCGTTCGCCGGCGCGACGCTCGATCGCCCGCGAGCGGGACACCAGGGTCCGGTCGGTCTGGAACTGGGCGAACGAGCGGCCGATGAGCGAGGTGGCCTCTTCCACGCCGAGCTGCTCGACCAGGTTCACCGCCATCGAATAGTCCGGGGTGAAAGCACTGTGCAGCGGGAAGCGTGGCGTGTCCACGAGCGCGGACAGTGCCTCCACGTCCAGATCGGGCTGGTCCAGGATGACCGCTGTGCCCTTCGTGTCGATACCGCGGCGCCCGGCCCGGCCGGTGATCTGCGAATACTCGGCCGAGGTGAGCATGGCGTGGGTATCGCCGTTGAACTTGGTGGTCTTCTCCAATACGACCGCGCGGGCTGGCATGTGTATGCCCAGCGCGAGGGTCTCGGTGGCGAAGACCACCTTGATCAGTCCGGCCGAGAACAGTTCCTCCACCACGGTGCGGAACAGCGGGAGCATGCCGGCGTGATGGGCAGCGACGCCGCTGATCAGGCTGGCCCGGAACGCAGAGTAGTCCAGGGCGTCGAGATCGTGCTGAGGGACCTGTGCGCAGGCGGAGTCCACGTGCGAGGCGATCCGTCTGGACTCCTCGCTCGTGGTGAGACGCAGGCGGGCGCGGCGCATCTGGGCCACCGCCCCGTCGCAGCCGGCCCGGGAGAACACGAAGTAGATGGCGGGCAGGAGGCGCTCGTCGTCGAGCTTCTCGATCACATCCTGGCGGCGGGCCCACTGGGCGCGTTGGCGCGAGGCGACCCGCTCGTCGTGAAAGCCGGCGCGAGTGCGGCGACGCTGGTCCGCCGCCGCTCGGACGGGGATCAGATCCCCGTCCGTGTAGAGCATGTGTGCCAGCGGCACGGGCCGGTGGTCGGAGAGCACGACCGCGGTGTCCCCTCGGATCTCTGTGATCCAGTCGCCCAATTCGTCTGTGTTGCTCAGGGTGGCGGACAGACCGACGAGACGGACCGCGGGATCGAGAGTGAGGATGATCTCCTCCCACACGACTCCACGGGACCGGTCCCCCAGGTAGTGGATCTCATCCATCACCACACAGTCGAGATCATGGAGAGCCGACGAGCCGCCGTAGATCATGTTCCGCAGTACCTCGGTGGTCATCACCACGATGGGCGCGTCCGCGTCGATCGAGTGATCACCTGTGAGCAGGCCGACGTTCTCGGGTCCGAACCGCTGACGGAACTGACGGAACTTCTGATTGGACAACGCCTTGACGGGCGTGGTGTAGAAGCAGCGTCCACCACCGGCGAGCGCCCGGTACGCCGCGTATTCACCGACCAGGGTCTTTCCTGACCCCGTGGGTGCGGAGACGAGCAGATTCCGACCGGCGTCCAGTGCGGCGAACGACTCGAGCTGGAACGGGTCCGGAGTGAAGCCCTCTCCGGACAGGAAGGACTCGAGGAGGCCGGCGGCGTCAGGTGATGTCGTCATACAGGGAGCCACCGACGGGCGGGGCCTGCAGCGGTCGGGAGTCGTCGGCCGCGCCGGTGACGGGGGCGGGTGGAGCGATAGGGGCCGGACGGCCCGGGGGCGAGGATCCGTCGAGACCCCCAGAGGTTTCGAGCCCGCCGGCGGGCTCGACCGGAGACGCGGAATCATCGTCCACGTCGAGCCAGTCGGCACGCGACTTCTTCTTCCGCTTGTCATGGACGCGCGCGAACTGGATCGACATCTCGACGAGAACGCAGACCGCGACCGCGAGTGCGAGCATCGAGAACGGATCCTGCCCGGGCGAGGCCACAGCGGCGAACACGAAGATGCCCATGATGATCCCTCGTCGGGATCTACTGAGCGCCTCGTAGCTCAGTACACCGGCCACGTTGAGCATCGCGATCAGAAGCGGAATCTCGAAGCTCACCCCGAAGATGAGGATGAGCTGGATGAGGAAGGTGAAATACTGCGTGCCGGACAGAGCCGTGGTCTGGACGTTGTCGCCGATCGAGAGGAGGAACTCGAGGGCGTGGACGATCACCACGTATGCCAGGACCGCACCGCCGATGAACAGAAAAGCGGCGAGGACGGTGAACACGATCCCGTAACGCTTCTCGTTCTTGTGCAGCCCGGGGGTGATGAACGCCCACAACTGAAACAGCCAGACAGGGCTGGAAAGCACGACTCCCGCCGTCGCCGCCACCTTGAGTCGGAGCATGAACTGCTCGAACGGGCCGGTGGCCAGCAGTCTGCACTCGTCGCCGTCTCCGAGCTGAAGGCGGGCACCGGGCGGGATGTCACAGTACGGACCGGTGAGGATCTCGCCTAGTGACGGGACCCCGAAGAAACCCGATCCATACCACCAGAAGCCGAACCCCGTGAAGAGCACGATGGCGGCGACGGCGACGAGCAGCCTCCTGCGCAGTTCGTAGATGTGCTCGATGAGCGGCATCGTGCCATCCGGATTGCGAGGCCTGCGGCGACGTCTTGACAGCCGACCACCGGCGCCCCCCTTCCGGGAGGCGCCGGTGGCCGGCATAGCGGAATCAGTCATCGACGAATGTGCCTACTGCACCTGTCCGCCGTTGTACGGCGCGGTCGGATCGCTGTACGGCTGTCCCTGGGGCGGCTGCGGCTGTCCCGGTGCCGGATGGGGCTGCGGCTGTGCGACGGGGGGCTGCTGCGGGGCCGGCTGCTGGTACTGCTGCGCCTGCGGCTGTGCGTACTGGGCGGTGTTCGGCTGCGCCTGGGTGATGGCCTGGGGCTGATCCTGCTCGGCAGGCGTCCCGTCGTTCTGCATCTCCTTCATCTCGGACTTGAAGATGCGCATCGACCGACCGAGGCCACGCGCGGCGTCCGGGAGCTTCTTCGAACCGAACAGCAGGAGCACCACCGCGAGGACGATGAGCCAGTGCCAGATGCTCAACGCACCCATGTCAACCTCCGTTTGTCTGACAACGTTTCCATGCTAACGCATCCCGGACGGAGACCGACACCGCTGTGCCTGCAATTAGCACCTATGACCTGCGCGTTTACCGAGATTTCACGTCGTGGTGGCCGACTGTTCTCCCCATGTGGGGGCGTCTTCTCCGGTGTAGACGGCCAGGCCCACCGCGGCGCGCCCGGCGATCTCCTCCGCGAGCTCCGGATCAGCCGGGGTCACCACGTCGGCATGGCCCAGCAGGAAGCGCAGGAGCCACGCACGGTCGTGGTAGGCGATCTCGACATCCAGATCGCCGTCCGGCCGACGCGCGACGGAGTGGAAACCGAACTCGTCGAGGAACCAGGCAGCGGTCGCGGGGACGAGCGCCTTCTCCAAGCGGCGCTCCCCCTCGCCTTCGTCGGACGGCTCGGGGCCCAAGGCGCGGCGCGGCCCCATGTCCTCCACACGGCTCATCCGGTCGGTGCGGAACGTACGCCACTGGCCCGAACCGCGGTCCACCCCGTGGAGATAGGAACGGCCGTCCGCCACCGAGAGTCGGGCGGGATCCACCACTCGGATCGTGGAGGTGTCCGAGCTCGCGGAGTGATACACGAACCGCAGGGCGCGACCCGCCTGCACGCTTGTACGGACCACATCGGCGTCGGAGTCCGAGTTCGTCGAGCGCGCGCCCACATCCGCGCGGGCGGTCTCCGAGCCGGCGGCGGTCCGCAGTGTCGTCAGCAGATCCCGCAGTGCGGCCTGGTCCACCACCTCGGGCCGGTCGAGGAACACCGCCAGCCCGGTTTCGAGCGTCACCGCTTCCGCGGCGGTCAGACGCACCGGACGATCGATACCCGCGGTGAACGTCACCTCGACCATCTCCGCGTCGTCCAGGTCCTCGGAGGAGAACCCCAGGTCGATGAGATCGCCGGGACCGTAGCCGGGCAGGCCGCACGACCACAGCTGCCACAGTGCGGCACGAAGCTGCTTGTCGGTCATCCCCAGATCCCGGGCGGCGTCGGACACCCGGACGGCGCCACGACTGTGGAAATACGGCACCACGCTGAGAAGCGTGGCCAGTGGGACGGATCGGCGGGTCATCGGACGGCCTCCTCTGCGGCGGTGAGGATCGACACGACCCGGACCCGGAGTTCCGCCGGACGCAGGGCCACGGCGTCGGCGCCCTGGGCGGCGACCAGTGAGGAGAGCTCGGCCAGGGGCGCGGTCACCTCGAGGTCTGATCCGGCCCTGTCGAAGCGGTTGGCCGGAACCTCCGAGCCGGACATGGCGCGCAGTTCCGCGGCCCGCCCGTCGGCGGCCCAGATCGTGGCGTGCACGATCGGGTTGAGGCGCGCGACCGCGTCGTCGAGGAGAGCGAGAACCTTGTCAGTGGGTGGCACCGGGACCGACCGCTGGCCGCGTCCCACCCGGATGTCGGACATGCGGATGAGCCGGAACGTCCGGGGCTCTCCCCTGTCGAGGTCATGGCCCACCAGATACCAGTGACCATGACGCGTGCCCGTCCACCACGGTTCGACACGGCGGGAGGTGGCCTCGCTGGCCCCTGCGGAGGTGTGCGAGAACAGCACCACGGATCCTTCGGCCACCGCCTCGGCGATCGCCGCCGCCGTCGCCAGTTCGGCAGGGTCCTCGACCGAGACCGTCGTCCCCACGTCGCGGACCGGGTCGATCCCGGCGGCCGTGAGCTTGGCCAGGGCGCCG
>CAMNYG010000014.1 GCA_946570335.1 uncultured Dietzia sp.
GAGAACCACAAGTGACCAGCGCGTCGGAGATCACCGAGCTCACCACCGCCCGCCATCCATCCGACTGGACCGACCTGGACACGCGCGCGGTCGACACCGCGCGCGTGCTCGCGGCGGAAGCGGTGCAGAACTGTGGCAGTGGCCACCCGGGCACTGCGATGAGCTTGGCGCCGCTCGCGTACACGCTGTACCAGCGGGTGATGCGGCACGACCCCGCTGACCCGAAATGGATCGGCAGGGACCGGTTCGTCCTGTCCTGCGGGCACACCTCCCTCACCCAGTACATCCAGCTGTACCTCGCCGGGTTCGGATTGGAACTCGAGGACCTGAAGGCTCTTCGCACGTGGGGTTCCCTCACCCCCGGTCATCCGGAGTGGAACCACACCGACGGTGTGGAGATCACCACCGGCCCCCTCGGGCAGGGCCTGGCATCTGCCGTGGGTATGGCCATGGCCGCGCGGTACGAGCGCGGCCTGTTCGATCCGGACACCCCCGCGGGCAAGAGCCCGTTCGACCACTTCATCTATGTGGTCGCCTCTGACGGTGATCTCCAGGAGGGCGTGACCGCCGAGGCGTCGTCGCTCGCCGGTACCCAGCAGCTGGGCAACCTCATCGCGGTGTATGACGACAACGAGATCTCGATCGAGGACGACACGAAGATCGCATTCACAGAGGACGTAGCGGCCCGGTACGAGGCCTACGGCTGGCATGTCCAGACCGTCAACGGCGGCGAGGACGTCGCGGCGATCGAAGAAGCGGTCGCCGATGCACGTGCGGTCACCGACAAGCCGTCACTGATCGTTCTCCGCACGATCATCGCCTACCCGGCCCCCACGATGATGAACACCGGCGCCTCGCACGGTGCGGCGCTCGGCCAGGACGAGGTCGACGCGGTCAAAACCGCGCTCGGTATGGGCGGCACCGCGCCGTTCACCGTCGAGGACGAGGTGCTCGCGCACACGCGTGCCGCTCGCGACCGGGGTGCACGGATCCACGCGCAATGGAGCGACATGTTCCACGCCTGGGCGGAAGCGAACCCCGAGCGCAAAGCGCTGTTCGACCGGCTCTACTCCGGTGCGCTCCCCGAGGGTTGGGACGCCGGACTCCCGACCTGGGCGCCCGACGAGAAGGGGGTCGCCACCCGCAAGGCGTCCGCTGCCGTCATCCAGGAGTTGGCGGCCACGCTGCCCGAGCTGTGGGGCGGTTCCGCTGATCTGGCCGGGTCCAACAACACGCCGATCAAGGGTGCGGACTCCTTCGGTCCCTCCGTCATCTCGACTGATACCTGGACCGCGTCCCCCCACGGTCGGAACCTGCACTTCGGTATCCGCGAGCACGCGATGGGCGCCATCCTCAACGGCATCGCCCTTCATGGCCCCACACGGCCCTACGGCGGCACGTTCCTGATCTTCAGCGAGTACATGCGTCCGGCCGTGCGGCTGGCGGCGCTGCAGGGCAGCAACGCCTACTACGTCTGGACGCATGACTCTATCGGCCTGGGCGAGGACGGCCCCACGCACCAGCCGGTCGAACAGCTGGCGGCCCTGCGCGCCATCCCTGGACTGGCGATCCTGCGTCCGGCGGATGCGAACGAGACCGCCGCCGCGTGGCGCGCCATGCTCGCGGCTCTGGACGGACCCAAGGGCCTGTGTCTGACTCGTCAGGATGTGCCGGTGCTCGAGGGCACCGCCGAGCGGGCCCGTGAGGGCGTCGAGCGTGGCGGATACGTCCTCACGGAGGCGTCCACCGGTACACCCGAGGTGATCCTGATCGGTACCGGTTCCGAGGTCCAGCTCGCAGTGGCGGCCCGCGAGGTTCTCGAGGCGGAGGGCGTGCCGACCCGCGTGGTCTCGATGCCGTGTGTCGAGTTCTTCGACCAGCAGGATCAGGAGTACCGCGAGTCGGTGCTCCCCCGCTCCGTCCGTGCCCGTGTCTCGGTCGAGGCCGGTATCGCGATGCCGTGGCACCGTTTCCTCGGCGATGCGGGCCGTGCCGTGTCGCTCGAACACTTCGGTGCGTCCGCCCCCTACCAGACGCTGTTCAACGAGTTCGGGATCACCGCAGACGCGGTAGTCGCCGCTGCCCGCGAATCGATCGCGGCCGTCACCGGGGAGGCATGATGACCAACGCCAACCTTGCCGCGCTGAGCGCCGCCGGAGTTTCCGTCTGGCTCGATGACCTGTCGCGTCAGCTCATCGTGTCCGGCGAGCTCGTCTCACGGATGTCGACCTACTCGGTCGTGGGTGTCACGACCAATCCGGCAATTTTCCAGTCGGCGCTCTCCGACTCCTCGGCGTACGAGCGCGCACTGATCGACGCGGTGGAAGCCGACCGGGATGTCGACTCGGTGGTCCGTGCGCTGACCACCGCTGACGTCCGCGACGCGTGCGATGTACTGGCCGAGACCTACCGCGCCACCGACGGCGTCGACGGTCGCGTCTCGCTGGAGGTCGATCCGCGACTGGCGGACCAGACGGAGGCGACGATCACCCAGGCGGTCGAACTGTCTGCTGTGGTCGATCGGCCCAACGTCATGATAAAAATCCCGGCGACGTCCGCCGGACTTCCCGCGATCACGGAGGTCATCGGCAAGGGTATCGACGTCAATGTGACTCTGATCTTCTCGGTGGATCAGTACCGCGAGGTCGCGGAGTCCTACCTGGACGGTCTCGAGCGTGCTGCGGCCGATGGCCGTGATCTGTCGACCATCCACTCGGTTGCCTCGGTGTTCGTCTCCCGGCTGGACACCGAGGTCGACTCCCGTCTGCCCGAGGACTCCGAACTCCGCGGTAAGGCCGGCGTCGCCAATGCGCGGCTCTGCCACGAGGTCTACGACGAGGTGTTCGATCCGGCTGGCCGTTTCGGTGCATTGGCCGAACGAGGCGCCCGGCCGCAGCGCCTGTTGTGGGCGTCGACCGGAGTCAAGGATCCGGCGTACCCGGACACCATGTACGTCACGGGTCTGGTGACACACGGGACCGTCAACACGATGCCGTTCGCCACGATCGAGGCTTTTGCCGATCACGGCGTTCTCGAGGGAGACACGGTCCGTGGTTCGGCGCCCGCATCCCGTGCCACGCTCGACGCCCTCCGTGCCGAGGGCATCGACCTGGACGAGGTCTTCACCCTCCTCCAGCAGCAGGGCGTGGAGAAGTTCGTCACCGCATGGGACGACCTCCTCGGCACCGTCAAGGCGCGGATCGACGAGATACAGACGCGTTCGTGAACCACACGGAAGAGGGAGGCATCCCGAGCGGGTCCGCGGCTGATGATCCGGTGTCGCAGAATCCTCTGCGCGATCCGCGTGACCGACGACTCCCGCGGATCGCCGGCCCGTCGGGCCTGGTGATCTTCGGCGTCACCGGCGACCTGTCGAAGAAGAAGCTGATCCCGGCGGTGTACGACCTGGCCAACCGTGGACTTCTCCCGCCGGGATTCTCGCTCGTCGGATTCGGGCGACGACAGTGGACGCACACCGAGTTCGCCGAGTTCGCGCGGGAGTGCGCCCGAGAGAAGTGTCGGACGCCTTTCCGAGAAGACGTGTGGGATCAGCTCGCCGCGGGCCTCCGCTTCGTCACCGGCACGTTCGACGCCGACGATGGTTTCGACCAGCTGTCCGAACAGCTGGCTGCACTGGAATCCGAGCGCGGAACCGCGGGGAACTACGCGTTCTACCTGTCGATCCCCCCGGACGACTTCCCCACCGTGTGCCGTCAACTCGACCGGACGGGCTGCACCAAGGGGCCGGACGGCTCATGGCGCCGCGTGGTGATCGAGAAGCCGTTCGGACACGACCTGGAGAGTGCACGAGAGCTCAACGCGGTCGTGGGCGCGGTGTTCCCCGAGGACTCTGTGTTCCGGATCGACCACTACCTGGGCAAGGAGACCGTCCAGAACATCCTGGCCCTGCGCTTCGCCAACCAGCTGTTCGAGCCGGTCTGGAACACGAATCATGTGGACCACGTCCAGATCACGATGGCTGAGGACATCGGGTTGGGTGGCCGCGCCGGCTACTACGACGGCATCGGGGCGGCCCGCGACGTGATTCAGAACCATCTCATCCAGCTGATGGCGCTCGTCGCGATGGAGGAACCCACGGACTTCTCGGCGGCCGCGCTGCGAGCTGAGAAGACCAAGGTGCTTGAGTCCACCTCGCTCGCGCTACCGATATCAGAGACCGCTGCGCGGGGTCAGTACTCCAGAGGCTGGCAGGGGTCGGAGAACGTCGTCGGCCTCAAGGAGGAGGAAGGCTACGATCCGTCGTCAACGACGGAGACGTACGCTGCTATCACCCTGGAAGTCCACAATCGGCGATGGGCCGGAGTCCCCTTCTACCTTCGCACCGGAAAACGTCTCGGCCGTCGTGTGACCGAGATCGCGGTGGTCTTCCGCCGGGCACCCCACCTTCCGTTCGACGCGACCATGACGCAGGAGCTGGGACAGAACGCACTGGTCATCCGTGTGCAGCCCGATGAGGGAGTCACTCTGCGTTTCGGGTCGAAGGTGCCGGGTACCGCGATGGAGGTCCGTGACGTCAACATGGATTTCGCCTACGGCGAGGCATTCACGGAATCGTCGCCCGAGGCTTATGAGCGGCTCATTCTGGACGTATTGCTCGGCGAGCCCTCACTGTTTCCGGTCTCGCGCGAGGTCGAACTCAGTTGGATGCTGCTCGACCCCGTACTCAGGGAGTGGGAATCGCAGGGGACTCCGGAGCAGTACCAGGCCGGGACCTGGGGACCGAAGGGCGCCGACGAGATACTGGCCCGCACGGGCCGGGCATGGAGGCGACCGTGATCATCGACCTGACCGATACCTCCACCCGGGAGATCGCCAAGCAGTTGGTGCAGATCCGTGAGGAGGCGGGACTCAGCACCATCGGACGCGTTCTCACGCTCATCGTGATCACCGACCACGTCCGCGGAAGCGAAGCCGCTATCGACGCGGCGAACGAGGCGAGCCGGGAACACCCCTGCCGTGTGATCGTGGTGATCCGGGGTCGGCGGGCCGACGCGGCCCGTCTCGACGCACAGATCCGGGTCGGTGGTGATGCGGGTGCAGCCGAGGTCGTGGTGCTCAGGACCTCGGGTGCGATGGCGGCCCAGTCCGCCTCGATCGTGACCCCGCTTCTCCTGCCGGACACACCGCTGGCGGTGTGGTGGCCGCGTCACTCTCCCACTCATCTGTCCAAGGACAAGGTCGGACGATTGGCCCGCCGCCGGATCGTCGATTCTGACACGGAGGGGCATCCGACGGATGCTCTGGCGAAGCGAGCGGCTGGATATTCGCCCGGTGACACCGATCTGGCGTGGGCCCGCATCACGCATTGGCGGTCCGTTCTCGCGGCCACTCTGGACCGCCCGCCGTTCGAGCCGATCATCGGCGCCACGGTCTGCGGACCGGAACGAGCAGCGTCCGTGGACCTCGCCGGCGGTTGGCTGGCCTCCCGTCTCGGTATCGACGTCCACCGTGCCGTGGGGCCCTCGATGATCGTGCTCGAACGCGCATCGGGATCGATCGTCCTCGAGCAGATCAGCCCCACCGCCGCGGAACTCCGTATCACCGGTCAGCCGCCGACCCGGGTCGCCATGGTCAGGCGGAGCATCGCCGACTGCCTGGCCGAGGAGCTCCGTCGTATGGACACCGACGGGGTGTACGCCGATGCGTTGGCCAGCTTCGACCGCGTCATCTACACCTCTGCGTCAGTCCGCTGATCCGCAACCGAGCTCGGTACAGACACCGACACCATCCCACCCAAGGAGCGCCGATGTCAGCTATCCGCCACCTAGTCCATCAGGACATCGACAGCCTCGCCGAGGCCGCGGCACTGGCTGTGACAGGCCATCTCAACCAGAGGATCGCGGCCACCGGACGAGCGGTCCTGTCGCTGACCGGAGGCAGCGCGGGCGTCCGTACCGCTGCTGCCCTGGCCGATGCCGAGATCGACTGGGAGCGGGTCACCATCTATTTCGGTGACGAGCGCTTTGTTCCCGCCGGCGACCCCGAGCGCAATGACGGCCAGATCGACGAGGTGTTGTTGAACGGACTTGGCGACAAACCGACTGTGTACCGGTGGCCTGCACGGAGCGCGGAAAGCCCAGATGTCGATGCTGCGGCGGGTGACTTCCTGGCGGCCGCGTCGCTGCCCGGCGGAGATGAGCCGCTCTTCGATGTGACGATCCTGGGGATGGGCCCGGAGGGGCACATCGATTCGATCTTCCCGCACACGCCTGCGGTCGCAGAGACCGAGCTCCTGGCAGTGGGGGTGCGTGACTGCCCCAAGCCGCCGCCCGAGCGACTCACCTTCACGCTGCCCGCGGTTCGTCGCTCCCGGCACGTTCTCGTGGTTGCGACCGGCGACGGTAAAGCGGAAGCGGTCGCCCGTGGGATCGAGGGCGCCGACCCCACAGAATGGCCGGTGGCCGGTGCCGTCGGCATGGAGACCACCACGTACCACCTGGACGGCCCCGCGGCATCGATGCTGCGCTGATCCGACCGGACACGAACGGGGTGCGGCCCTTCCACTGTCGGAAGGAGCCGCACCCCGTATCGCTCAAGCGGGCTCTGCCCGCGCGATATGCCTGCTGCTGACCTGCCGGTCAGCTGAATCGAACCACGAGCCCGACGGCCACGATGCCGATCAGCCAGAGCACGGCGACGATCACGGTGACACGATCGAGGTTTCGCTCGACCACACTCGAACCGGAGAGGCTGGACTGGACGCCCCCGCCGAAGAGCGAGGACAACCCGCCGCCCTTGCCACGATGCAGCAGGATGAAAAGCATCAACAGCATGCTGGAGATGATCAGGAAGATGTCCAGGGCGAGCTTCATGAAGAGATCGTGCCTCACGTCAGTTCGGGCGGTCGGGTATCGACCTGAATAGACTACCCGGTCAGGTGGCCGGGGCGAACCCCGGCGCGCCCCGGCATCACGTGCCGGGACGCACCGGGAGGCTGGTTTCAGGGCAGTGGACCGCCCGCGGCGATCGCCGAGAGCTGCGCGAACTCGTCCGGCTTGAGCGAGGCACCGCCCACCAGGCCACCGTCCACGTCCGGCTGCTCGAGCAGTTCCCCGACGTTGGCGGCGTTGACACTGCCTCCGTACAGCACGCGCATCTTCTCGGCCGTTTCCGCGTCCGCGATCTCGGCGAGCGTGGACCGGATCGCCGCGCAGACCTCCTGGGCGTCGGCGGCTGAGGCGGTCTTACCGGTACCGATGGCCCATACCGGCTCGTAGGCGATCACCGTGTCGGCGAGCTGCTCCTTGGACAGCCCGGCGAGGGATCCCTTGAGCTGCTCCACCACGAATGAGACGTGCTCGCCCGCCTCGCGCGTGTCGAGCTTCTCCCCCACGCAGACGATCGGGACGAGCCCGTGCTTGTGGGCGGCAGCAGCCTTGGCGGCCACCAGTTCGTCGGACTCGGAGTGGTAGTCGCGGCGCTCCGAGTGACCCACCACGACGTAGGTGCAGCCCAGCTTGGCGAGCATCGCCGCCGAGATCTCACCGGTGTACGCACCGGATTCGTGGACGGAGACGTCCTGGGCGCCGTAAGCGAAGCCGAGCTTGTCGCCCTCGATCACGATCTGGACACCGCGGATGTCGGTGAACGGCGGGATGAACGCCACATCCACCTTCTCGAGATACTTGTCCGGTAGCGCGAAGGCGACCTTCTGTACCAGGGCGATGGCCTCGAGGTGGTTGAGGTTCATCTTCCAGTTTCCGGCGATGAGCGGGGTGCGTGCCATGTTCTCTCCTGTTGACGACGAACGGTGTCAGTTGTCGCGCTCGAGCGCGGTGACGCCGGGAAGTTCCTTGCCCTCGAGGTATTCCAACGAGGCACCGCCGCCGGTCGAGATGTGAGAGAAATTCTCCTCGCCGAGACCCAGGGTTCGCACGGCAGCCGCCGAGTCGCCACCGCCGACCACGGAGAACGCGCCGTTCCTGGTGGCTTCGATGATGGACTCGGCGACACCGCGGGTACCGGCGGAGAAGGCCTCGAACTCGAACACGCCCATGGGGCCGTTCCAGAACACAGTCTTGGCGGAGGTCAGCTTGTCCGCGAACGCCGCGACGGACTCGGGGCCGATGTCCAGGCCCATCTTGCCCTCGGGGATGGCGTCGGCGGGAACGGTGGTGTGCGGCGCGTCGGCGGCGAACCCGTCTGCCGCCACCACGTCGACGGGCAGGGTGATCACGTCGCTGAACTTGGTGAGGAGCTCCTTGCAGGTGTCGATCATCTCCTCCTGGAGAAGCGAGGCGCCGACACCGTGGCCCTGCGCGGCGAGGAAGGTGAAGCACATCCCGCCACCGATGACGAGAGTGTCGACCTTCGGCGCGAGTGCCTCGATCACGGCCAGTTTGTCGGACACCTTCGACCCGCCGAGCACGACGGCGTACGGACGCCTGGGATCGCCGGTCAGGTCCGCGAGCACCTCGATCTCGCTCTTCACGAGGTCACCGGCGTAGGCCGGGAGGACCTCGGCCACGTCGTAGACGGACGCCTGGGCGCGATGGACCACGCCGAAGCCGTTGGAGACGAAGGCCCCGTCCTCACCGACGAGCGCTGCCAACTCCTTGGCGAACTCGGCGCGCTCGGCCGCGTTCTTGCTGGTCTCCCGGGGATCGAAGCGAACATTCTCCACGAGCAGCACGTCGCCGTCGGTCAGTCCGTTGGCACGCTCACGGGCATCGGGTCCCACGACGTCACCGGCGAGTTGGACGTAGCGGCCGAGCTCGTCTCCGAGCTTCTCGGCGACCGGCGCCAGGGAGAAATCGGGATTCACCTCGCCCCCCGGGCGGCCGAGGTGCGCGGTGATCACGAGGGCTGCGCCGGCGTCGAGCAGGGCGTTGAGTGTGGGCAGTGAGGCCGTGATGCGTCCGGTGTCGGTGATCGTGGTGCCGTCGAGCGGGACGTTGAGGTCGCAGCGGACGAGGATCTTGCGACCTTCGACACCGGCCTCGAGCAGGTCCTTGAGCGTGCTCACTGCCATGGGGTGGACTCCTCCGGGAGGTGCTGTGTTGTGGGATGTGTGGTGATGCCGGAACGGGCCCGGCCGGAACGCGTCTTGCGTCTCCGGTCCGGGCCCGGTGGTGAAGCTGGTGCCCTCAGGCCCGATGGGGCACTCAGAGAGACTTGCCCACGAGGCCGATCAGGTCGGCGAGGCGGTTGGAGTAGCCCCATTCGTTGTCGTACCACGAGGCGATCTTGATCTGCCCGTCGATCGCCTTCGTCAGCGGTGCGTCGAAGATCGACGAGTGCGGGTCGGTGACGATGTCCGACGAGACGATCGGATCCTCGCTGTACTTGAGGATGCCCTTCATCGGACCCTCGGCGGCGGCCTTGACCGCGGCGTTGACCTCGTCGACCGAGGCCTTCTTCTCGAGCTCGACCGTGAGGTCGGTCAGCGAGCCGGTGGGCAGCGGGACACGGACGGCGTAGCCGTCGAACTTGCCCTTGAGCTCGGGCAGGACCAGCGAGACGGCCTTGGCGGCACCGGTGCCGGTGGGGACCATGTTGAGCGCCGCGGCGCGGGCACGACGCGGATCCTTGTGCGGGGCGTCCAGCAGGTTCTGGTCGGCCGTGTAGGCGTGCACGGTGGTCATGAGGCCCTTGATGATGCCGAACTCATCGGACAGGACCTTGGCCACGGGCGCGAGGCAGTTGGTGGTGCACGAGGCGTTGGAGATGATCGTCTGCGATCCGTCGTACTGGTCGTCGTTGACGCCCATGACCACGGTGAGGTCCTCGCCGGAGGCGGGAGCCGAGATGATGACCTTCTTGGCGCCGCCGTCGAGGTGGCCGCGCGCCTTCTCCGCGTCGGTGAAGATGCCGGTCGACTCGACGACGACGTCGACGCCGTAGTCCCCCCACGGCACGGAGGCGGGACCCTCCTTGACCGCCAGCGCACCGATCTTGGTGCCACCGACGGTCAGCGACGTGTCGTCGAAGGTGACGTCCTTGCCGAGGCGACCGAGCGTGGAGTCGTACTTGAGGAGGTGAGCGAGCATGTCGTTCGTGGTCAGGTCGTTGACGGCGACGATCTCGATGTCCGTCTTGCCCTCGGCCTTGAGAGCCTCCACCGCGCGGTAGAAGTTGCGGCCGATACGTCCGAATCCGTTGATACCTACGCGCACGGTCACTTCGAGTCTCCTTATTGGTGGTGCGAGAACGCTGTACGTCACCGGGGTCGGGTACGTCCTCCGGGACGTGACCCAGACTACCCGCCGCTGTCGGACCCCGTGCAGGGTCCTCGTGGCGGTCAGGCGTCGTCGAGCATGTCCTCGGTGACGACCGACTCGGTGTCCGGGATCCCGAGTTCGGATGCCTTCCTGTCCGCCATGGACAGCAGCCGCCGGATCCGGCCCGCCACCGCGTCCTTGGTCATCGGGGGGTCTGCCAGCTGTCCGAGCTCCTCGAGCGAGGACTGACGGTGTTGAACGCGGAGTTCCCCGGCGGCCAGCAGATGATCGGGGACATCCTCGCCCAGGATCTCCAGAGCCCGCTGGACACGTGCGGCCGCCGCCACCGCGGCACGCGCGGAGCGACGCAGATTCGCGTCGTCGAAGTTGGCCAGCCGGTTGGCGGTGGCCCGCACCTCCCCCCTCGACCGACGCTCTTCCCAGACGTCTCTGGTGGTGGTGGCGCCCATCCGCGCGAGCAGGATGCCGATGGCCTCTCCGTCGCGGATCACCACACGGTCCCCTCCGCGGACCTCCCGGGCCTTGGCGGTGACACCGAGCCGTCGCGCGGCGCCGACGAGAGCCATCGCCGCCTCGGAACCCGGCGCTGTCACCTCGAGCGCGGACGAGCGTCCGGGCTTGGTCAGTGAGCCGTGCGCGAGGAAGGCGCCTCGCCAGGCGGCTTCGGCGGCGACGACCGGGCCACCGACGACGGCGGCTGGAAGGCCCCGCACTCCCCGGCCGGTGGTGTCCACCAGCCCGAGCTGGCGAGCGAGGTCGGCTCCCCGGTTCATCACCCGGAGGACGAACTTTCGTGCCGCCCGGCCTCCGGATCCCCCGATCGGGTGGATTTCACACGAGACGCCGAAGAGGGAGTCGAGCTCGCCGGCGACCCGATCGGCGATGTCGCCGGAGTCCACCTCCGCTTCGATCACGAGCCGTCCGGACAGGACCTGCAGGGTCCCCGCGAACCGCAGGAGGGCGGCGAGCTCCGCCTTCCTGGTCTCGGAGTTCCCCACGGGGACTCTCACCAGTTCCGACTTGACCTGCGCGGTCAGCGACACTCCCTGCTCCTTCGTTCTACGGTCTACTCGCCCGCGGTCGCAGGCATCGAGGTGGCCAGGGCCGAGGCCAGCAGGACCGGGTCATGAACGGCCATCATGCTCCCGTCCGCGCCGGTGCGGGCGATCTCTGCGGTGACCACGCGTGCGCCCAGTCCCGCGGCAGCCCGCTCGAGATGCTCCCGTTCGGTTCCGCTCAGCGGCATCCGGGGATCGACCAGGACCGCGTCGAAATCTATCTCGGGCGCGTGCTGTCGCAGGACGTGTAGGTGCTGTTCGGCGGAGAAGCCGGCGGTCTCGCCCGGCTGCGGCGCGAGGTTGAGGATCAGAATCTTGGTGGCGGACGTGGTTGCCAACGCGTCGGCGATCTCGTGGATCAACACGTTCGGGATGACACTGGTGAACCAGGACCCCGGCCCCAGGACCACCATGTCGGCGCCAGCGATCGCCTCGACGACGCCTGCCGCGGCGGGGGGATCCGGCGGGATTAGCCGGACACGGCGCACGCTGCCGGGGGTCGTCGCGACGGCCACCTGTCCGAGAATCGTCCGGACCACCCGTGGGTCGGCCTCCAGCCCCACCACCTCCGCGGCGATGTCCAGAGCCACGGGAGACATGGGCAGCACCCGTCCGGTGACCCCCAGGATCGATCCCACGGCGTCCAGTGCCTCGATCGGGTCGCCGAGCAGTTCCCACAGTCCGGCGAACACCAGGTTTCCCACGGCGTGTCCGGCGAGCGCCCCGGTGCCGCCGTAGCGGTGCTGGAACAGGCGGGTCAGACGTTGGTGGTCGTCGTCGGTGGCCGCCAGCGCGCACAGCGCCATGCGGAGGTCACCGGGAGGGAGGATGCCGAGCTCTCGACGCAGCCGG
>CAMNYG010000015.1 GCA_946570335.1 uncultured Dietzia sp.
GGAGGCGGCCCGCGTCGGCCTGGATCAGCGGCACGGACGCGGCCGGGCCCGCCGACCTGCTCGCGACCTCGGCACCCACACGGAGCATGCCCGCGGACAGGTCAGAGGCCACGGCGCGCGCACCCTGCCCGGCCAGCCAGCGCGAGCAGGGAGCGGCGCCCCTGCCGATCCCCAGCACGCCCCTGCCGGCGACGTCGCCCAGCAGTCGCCAATCGCCCTCGTGCAGGCCTTCCGGGCACCACACGAACTCGCCGTCGGGGGAGTGGGCGCCGAGGAAATCACCGTGGGTGGCGTGGTACTCGGTGGCTTCGGAGTCCCACCAGTTGCGGGAGGCGCGGACAGACTCTCCATGTCCAGGGGGGTTTGTGCACGTCACGCTAGAAGCGTACAGTTGACGGACGCGTGCGTACACGTCCGCGATTTCCTGTTCACCTACGATTCCTATCCACCTCGGAGCACCCCACCATATGACCATCAACACTACGTCCCCGCAGGTAGCCGTCAACGACATCGGCTCCGCAGAGGACTTCCTCGCCGCCATCGACGCCACGATCAAGTACTTCAACGATGGTGACATCGTCGAGGGCACGATCGTCAAGGTTGACCGCGACGAGGTCTTGCTCGACATCGGCTACAAGACCGAGGGCGTCATCCCCTCACGTGAGCTGTCCATCAAGCACGATGTCGACCCGGGCGAGGTCGTCGAGGTGGGCGATGAGGTCGAGGCTCTGGTCCTCACCAAGGAGGACAAGGACGGACGCCTGATCCTGTCCAAGAAGCGTGCGCAGTACGAGCGCGCCTGGGGCACCATCGAGGAGCTCAAGGAGAAGGACGAGGCCGTCAAGGGCACCGTCATCGAGGTCGTCAAGGGCGGCCTCATCCTCGACATCGGTCTCCGTGGCTTCCTCCCCGCGTCGCTGGTGGAGATGCGTCGCGTCCGCGACCTGCTGCCCTACGTGGGCCAGGAGCTCGAGGCCAAGATCATCGAGCTGGACAAGAACCGCAACAACGTCGTGCTCTCGCGTCGTGCGTGGCTGGAGCAGACCCAGTCGGCCGTGCGCTCGGAGTTCCTGCACCAGTTGCAGAAGGGCCAGGTCCGCAAGGGCGTCGTGTCCTCGATCGTCAACTTCGGTGCCTTCGTGGACCTCGGCGGGGTCGACGGCCTCGTCCACGTCTCCGAGCTGTCCTGGAAGCACATCGATCACCCGTCCGAGGTCGTCGAGGTGGGCCAGGAGGTCACCGTCGAGGTTCTCGACGTGGACCTGGACCGCGAGCGTGTCTCCCTGTCGCTCAAGGCGACGCAGGAGGACCCGTGGCGTCACTTCGCCCGCACCCACGCGATCGGTCAGATCGTGCCGGGCAAGGTCACCAAGCTCGTCCCGTTCGGTGCGTTCGTCCGCGTCGAGGAGGGCATCGAGGGTCTGGTGCACATCTCCGAGCTGGCCGAGCGCCACGTGGAGGTTCCGGACCAGGTCGTGTCCGTTGGCGACGACGCCATGGTCAAGGTCATCGACATCGACCTCGATCGTCGTCGTATCTCGTTGTCGCTGAAGCAGGCTGACGAGGACTTCACCGAGGAGTTCGACCCGTCGAAGTACGGCATGGCCGACAGCTACGACGAGGCCGGCAACTACATCTTCCCCGAGGGCTTCGACCCCGAGACCAACGAGTGGCTCGAGGGTTTCGAGAAGCAGCGTGAGGAGTGGGAGGCGCGCTACGCCGAGGCCGAGCGGCGCCACAAGATGCACGCCGCCCAGATCGAGAAGGGTCGGGCAGCTGCTGCGGAGGCCGCCGAGGCCGCGCCGACCAACTATTCGTCCGAGTCTGCGCCGGCCTCGCGACAGGGAGCCGAGTCCAGCCAAGCCGAGTCGACCGGCGGTTCGCTGGCGTCGGACGAGCAGCTCGCCGCCCTGCGCGCGAAGCTCGCCGGCGGAGAGTGATCTTCGCTGTCTTGAGGCGTTAGCCGTCTCGTAGTCCGTCGCACGGCCTCGGCCGCTCTCCGAACTTGGGGAGTGGCCGGGGCCGTCGACTATTTCGCTTCCTCCCCCGGTGCGGACGGCGCGACATGGGCAGTCTCTGCCGGGTGTTGCTCGTCGGTCACGCCCTCGTCGTTGAGCGCGCCGTCCTTCACCGCCCCGGCGCGAGGAGTCTGTGAGGAATCTCCACGACTGGCCGTCGTCGACGGACTTCACCGGGGCGGAGTAGCTGGTCGCGTACCGATGAGGCAGCGTCGCCGACCACCAGAGTTCGCCGCGTCGGCGAGCTGACCGGTCGCGAGTGTCGGTCCCGGTGAGCCCGGTGGGAAGGTGCCGAAGAAGTTGTGACACGGCCCGCTCTCGGAGCCGCTGGTGAACGACGACCCGGCAGGGCCCCCGATGACCCCGTCAGGGGCCGACAACGCGGCAGAGCCCGCAGGGGCGCCGGTGCCGGTGGTCGGTGCGCTGGAGGTGTCCGGGGCGGGCAGCGACGTCGACAGGACCGCTACGGGCACGGTGAGGCGGAGTGAGGTGAGAGCTCACCGATCGACCCTGTGAGAGCCCTCATGTAGCCGTCGTTCAGGAGTGCATATTTCGGGTCGCCTAGACTCCAGGCATGCTGATGGTGGGTCTGACCGGTGGAATCGGAGCCGGAAAGTCGACGGTGACCGCGGTGCTCGCAGAGGCGGGGGCTGTGATCGTGGATGCGGACCGTATCGCGCGCGAGGTCGTGGAACCGGGGACCCCGGGGTTGGCGATGCTCGTCGCCGAGTTCGGTGAACAGATCCTCGGGGACGACGGGGCGCTGGATCGGGCGGCACTCGCCGGGCTGGCATTCGTCAACGCGGAGCGCACGGCCGCACTCAACGCGATCACCCACCCGTTGATCGGCGAGCGCACCGCGGAGTTGTTCGGCACCGCACCAGCGGATGCGATCGTGGTGCACGACATGCCGCTGCTCGTCGAAGGCGGGATGGCGCCGGGCTATCACCTCGTGATCGTGGTCGACACTCCTGCCGAGATCCGCCTGCAGCGGCTCGTGGAGCACCGTGGCATGCCGGCGGACGACGCCAGGGCCCGCATGTCCCGCCAGGCGACGGACGAGCAGCGCAGGGCAGTTGCTGACGTCCTGATAGACAACTCGGGGGAGCGTCAGGTGGTGGAGGACCGCACGCGATCGCTCGTCGAGTCCCGGTTGCTGCCTTTCGAGCACAATCTTCGGACCGGAACCCCGGTTATCGGGGACCGTGAGGTCGTGCCGTTCCGCCCTGAGTGGGCCGGCGAGGCGGAGCGGGCGTCCGCTCGTCTACGTCACACGCTGGGCGATCTGGCCACCCGGATCGACCACGTCGGCCCCACTTCGGTGGACGGACTCGACGCCCCCGACATCGTCGACATCCAGGTGACGGTCCGCGACGAAGCCGGATCTGACTCCGCTCTGGCGGCGCTCACCGCCGCCGGCTGGGTCCGCGACCGCTCAAGCCTTCGTCCGCTGCTGCACTGGTGCGACCCGGCCAGACCGCTGGAGGTGACGATCGTGACGGAGGACGACCCGGAGCACGAGTTCGCCTTCCTCATGTCCGAGGTGATCGCCGATGACCCGGCGGCCCGCGCGGAGTACACGCAGATCCTGCATCGTGCCGACCGTGAGGAGACCCGCCTGTGGGAACGCTCGCGCACCGGCGCATCGAGGCGCTGACCAGCCAGCCAGGACCAGCTGCGCCTGTTCAGGCGGCGCGGTACGACATGTGACTCCAGGCCCGGCGAAGGCCGGGCCTGGAGTCACATCGGCGGATCACTCGGTGGGAACGTCGCCGTTCACCAGCTCGGAGATCGGCACCTGACGCACGACCTCGCTCCGTGCCGGCGCCTCGGCGGCGGTCATGAGCCGCCTGTCCTGTGCGAACACCTCGTCGAGATCAGTGCGCACGAGGAACACGTTGTAGGCGTTCCAGGTGGTCACCAGATAGTAGAGGTCCCGACCCTGCGCCCACGGGTGCATGAACGCACCGTAGACCCCCGGGAGCATCGAGTAGTCGATGAGCGTGGTGGCCTCGCTCCACGGTCCCTGCGGATCGTCCGCGGTGCGCATCACGACCGAGTCGAAGCCGCGGGAGTACATCGCCGTGTACTTACCCAGGTGCTCGTTCCACATGGTCGAAAGCTCACTGGCCGGCGCGGGCAGTACGGTGGTGGCGTCGTCGATGTCCGTGACCCACGTCTGTGAGTCCCCGTCCCAGTACTCGTAGGCGGTGGGGTCGAGGACACCCTCCAGAGGGGTCGTCTCCGCGGAAAGCTCCTCCGCGGACGGTGAATCCGCGAGCGGGACCCGCGCGACGATCGCCGCGCCCTGACGGCCCGAGGGGGTCAGGTACTCATACAGGTGATCCTCGCCGTCCTTCTTGAGGAACGAACTCATCTGGGCGGGACGCCAGGAGTCGTCGACGTCGGGGGCGCCCCGGCCGGCGTCACCGGCGTCGGTGATCCGACGTGCCATCTCGGGTACGACGCTCCAGTTCTCGCCGTTGTCCGTGGAGTAGGCCATCCCCGAGTAGTTCGTGGTCCACGATCCCGGTCGGCCCCAGTGCGCCACCGACATGTACCGCAGGTACTGGACTCCGTTCACGGAGATCCCGGCGGTGGGGATGATCGTCACCTCGCCGGGCTGATCGATCCTCGGGATGATCGACTTGGCCAGGCCGTCGGTGCCCATGGCTGCCGAATCGATGGTGATGCCGTCGGACAGGTCCCCGTCACCGGAGCGGAACAGGACGTTGGAACGCCACTGGTTTCCCGGGACGGTGCAGTCGCCCATGGTGTCGCCGAAGGCCAGGAGGATCTCGGGGTCGGCGGTGTCGCCGTTGTCCCACATGATGCCCAGGTCCGTGCCCGCGACCCCGTACCGGGTGATGGATTCCGTGGGGCTGGTGGGGCCGGTGACGAGCTGGAGGAACCGGGTGTGGCCGCGCAGGACCGGTACGGTGCCCTCCTCGCCGGTGATCCACGGCGGCATGCCGTAGACGGAACCGATGAGAGGGTCGAGTGACCCGGACAGGCCGTTGCCGATCGACCCGGTCTCGAGCTGCTGCACGAGGGAACCCGAGCGATCCGATGATCCCAGCGATCCGGAGATCGACCCCAGTGATCCGGAGTCCTCGAGCGATCCGAGCGAGCCTAGGGAACCGGTGGCCATCCCTGCTCCGGTCCGGTGCTCGAGCAGCGAGCCGAAGTTGCCGAACATCTCACTGCACGGGCCGGCGTGGGCGGTTCCCCCTCCGAACACGCCGACGACCGACACCGTGGCAGCGGTGGTCACGGTCGCGGCGACGACCGAGGTGAGTCGCCGTGCGAGCGAGTGGGTGCGGGGACGGGTCATGAACTAGGCCTCCGGAAGTGGGGGTCGGTCGACGAGATCGGCCTCGCCGGTGTCTGCGCGGTCGGGGAGCGGGCGTGAATCGATTGTGCCCGGGTCGGTCCTCGTGAGGACGACGGTGTAGGCGTGGACAGCGTGAGTACCGATCATCGCCGCTCGCCTCGATCAGCGGGCTCCAAGGGAGCCCAAATGCCCCGTAAGGGGTGGGGACGTGAAGACGTGAATCCGCCACGAGCGGGGGCGGCCCCGGACTCGTAGGCTGAACGGTATGGCTTTCGCGACCGAGATCCCCGACGACGGGGTCCCCGCAGACCCCACCGTCCTGTCCTATTCGGAGTTCCGACCGATCGGCGATGTCGAGCGCAGCACGGACCGCTTCGAGGTGGTCAGCGAGTTCACGCCGTCGGGAGACCAGCCCACGGCCATCGCCGAACTGACCGAGCGGCTCGGACGGGGGGAGCGCGACGTGGTCCTGCTCGGGGCCACGGGTACCGGTAAGTCCGCCACCACCGCGTGGCTCATCGAACAGGTGCAGCGTCCGACATTGGTGATGGCGCCCAATAAGACGCTGGCGGCGCAGCTCGCCAACGAATTGCGCGAGATGCTCCCCAACAACGCGGTCGAGTATTTCGTGTCGTACTACGACTACTACCAACCCGAGGCGTACATCGCGCAGACGGACACCTTCATCGAGAAGGACTCCTCCATCAACGACGATGTGGAGCGACTCCGGCACTCGGCCACGTCCTCGCTGCTGTCGCGCCGTGATGTCGTCGTCGTCAGTTCCGTCTCGTGCATCTACGGCCTCGGTACCCCGCAGTCCTATCTCGACCGCTCCGTGGCCCTGTCCGTCGGGCAGGAGGTGGACCGCGACCAGCTGCTCCGGCTCCTCGTGGACGTGCAGTACGAACGCAACGACGTCTCCATGACCCGCGGGACGTTCCGCGCCAAGGGCGACACGGTCGACATCATCCCCACCTATGAGGAGCTCGCAGTCAGGATCGAGTTCTTCGGCGACGAGGTTGACGCGCTGTACTACATCCACGCGCTCACCGGAGACGTGGTGCGCAGGGTCGACGAGGTGCGCATCTTCCCGGCAACCCATTACGTCGCGGGCCCGGAGCGCATGGCCAAGGCGATCGCCTCCATCGAGGAGGAGCTGGAGGAAAGGCTGGCCGAGCTGGAGAACCAGGGAAAGCTCCTCGAGGCCCAGCGGTTGCGGATGCGCACCACGTACGACATCGAGATGATGCAGCAGGTCGGCTTCTGCTCCGGCATCGAGAACTACTCACGTCACATCGACGGCCGTGAAGCCGGGAGTTCGCCGGCGACCCTGATCGACTATTTCCCTGAGGACTTCCTCACGGTCATCGACGAGTCCCACGTGACCGTCCCACAGATCGGGGCCATGTACGAGGGCGACGCCTCCCGTAAGCGCAACCTCGTCGACTTCGGTTTCCGCCTCCCGTCCGCACTCGACAACCGCCCGCTGACCTGGGAGGAGTTCTCCGAAAGGGTCGGCCAGACCGTCTACCTGTCGGCCACCCCGGGCGACTATGAGTTGGGGCAGACCGGCGGGGAGTTCGTCGAGCAGGTCATCCGTCCGACCGGTCTGGTCGACCCCAAGGTGGTGGTCAAGCCGACCAAGGGACAGATCGACGATCTGATCGGGGAGATCCGCGCGCGAGCAGAGCGTGACGAGCGGGTGCTGGTGACCACGTTGACCAAGAAGATGGCAGAGGACCTCACCGACTACCTGCTCGAGCTGGGCATCCGCGTGCGGTACCTGCACTCGGAGATCGACACACTGCAGCGCGTGGAGCTGCTGCGCGACCTGCGTCGCGGTGAGTACGACGTGCTCGTGGGCATCAACCTGCTCCGGGAGGGACTCGACCTGCCGGAGGTGTCGCTGGTGGCGATCCTCGACGCCGACAAGGAGGGGTTCCTGCGGTCCAGCACCTCACTCATCCAGACCATCGGCCGTGCCGCACGTAACGTCTCCGGTGAGGTCCACATGTACGCGGACCGGATCACCGACTCCATGCGGTACGCGATGGAGGAGACCGACCGGCGCCGTGAGAAGCAGATCGCCTACAACACCGAGCACGGGATCGATCCGCAGCCGCTGCGCAAGAAGATCGCGGACATCCTCGACCGGGTGGGGGAGGAGGGCGCAGAGAGCAGCGACGTCGACGATAGGCCGGAACTGCTCGGAGCCCGTGCGGTCGGCGACGCGGCCCGACCTCGGCAAGAGCTGGAGAAGCTCATCGAGGAGATGACCGAGCAGATGGTTTCTGCGGCTACGGATCTGCGGTTTGAGCTGGCAGGGCGCCTTCGTGATGAGATCGCTGAGCTACGCAAGGAGCTCAAGGGCATGCGCGAGGCGGGAATCGAGTGACGGATCACCTGTGATGTGGTGCGCTTACCACCTCCGATCTCGGCGTCCGGCGACTACGCTTGGCGGAACGTGTTCCCGAAGAGAGGACTGCAGATGAGCGCCTACACCAAGGTGATCGTGGGGACGGACGGGTCCGAGTCGTCGTACCGGGCGGTCGATCGTGCCGCCGAGCTGGCCGCGGACGCGTCCGCGACACTGGTGGTGGCCTGCGCGTATGTGCCGGCCGATCCGCGGTCGGTCAGCCAGGCAGCGGACCAACTGGGAGACGACGCCTACCAGATTCGTGGCGACAATCCCGCCGAGGACATCGTCCGCGGAGCCCGCGAGCGGGCACGGGCAGCCGGTGCCACCGAGATCGAGGTGCGGACCATCAAGGGAGCGCCGGTGGAGTCACTGATCACGCTCGCCGACGAGACCGGCGCCGACCTGCTGGTCGTGGGGAACAAGGGGCTCAACTCGCTCACCGGTCGGCTCCTCGGTTCGGTGCCCGCCGACGCGGCTCGACGCGCCACCTGCGACGTGCTGATCGTCCACACCACGTAGGTCCGGCCGCCGCCGGTTGCGCGAGCCAGGTCAATCGCAGAGGTTGGCGCGACTGGCCTCCACGATCGCCCGGCCCACCCGATCCGTGTCCTGATCCGCGCTCCGAGTGGCGATCGCGCTGGTGAGTGGGCGTATGTGATCGAGAATCGTATCGGTGTCCACACCGTCGTCGATGTTCTGGCAGATCCCGATCCCGACCTCGACCGTGGTGTCGGCGCTCATCCCGGTCGGCAGTCCGATCTGGTTGAGCTCATCGAGGAAGGCCTGCTCGTCGTCAGTTCGCGCCTCCGGCGCCGGCGCCGCGCGCGTCACCTCGTCGCGCTCGCTCTCGGCAGCGGGGGAGCCCGGTGTGTTCGCCGGTTGCTCCTCGGCGTGACCACACCCGAATACGGCGAGCGCGAGGGTGACGAGGACCGGCGCCACGAGGGTGCGTTCCGAGCGGATCCTCATGCGGTGAGCTCCTCTCTGTCGTCCGCGAGCGAGTCCCTGATCTCCGAGAGCAGAGGACCGAAGCCCCCCGCTTGGACCAGTACGAGCTCCTGCGTCGCCCGGGTCGCACCCACATAGAGGTCCTGGAGTCCCTGAGGTGAGCGTGCGAGCACTCGTTCGGGATCGATCACCGCAACCACATCGAACTCCAACCCCTTGGCCAGCGCCAGCGGCAGGACCGTGGTACCGGGCCGTGCATCTTCGACAGCCCCGCGAAGCGCAGAGTATCCGCTCGGGGAATCCTCGTCGTCGTCGCCGTCCGGGAGCAGCACCCCCACGGCGCGTTCCGCCGCGACCTCGGTGATCCGCTGGATCACAGTGTCCACCACCGACCCTGCGTCAGGCTCCGCCCATTCCACCGGACGCCGCCCACGGCGGACCGGACGTGGTGAGGTGGCGACGGGGTCGATCTCGGCGAGCAGCGCCTCGGCGACGGCCGAGACAGTGGCCGGCGTCCGGTAGTTCACCGTGAGCTCACACAGCACCCACCGGTCGTCCACATACGGGGACAGCGCCTCATGCCACGAGTCGATGCCGGCAGGACTCGATGTCTGCGCGACATCACCCACGAGGGTCATCCACCGATTGGGCGAGCGGCGCATGAGAGCCCGCCACGCCATGGTCGACAGCTCCTGCGCCTCGTCGACGATCACGTGCCCGAACGCCCACGACCGGTCCGCCCCGGCGCGGTCAGCCACGGTGAGATCTGATTCCGCGCTGTGGCGACGCGCCAGCGATTCGGCGTCCACCACGTCGTAGGCCATGAGGACCTCCGGGTCGAGATCGTCCTCGATGTCCTGGACCGCGGACCCGGTGAGAATCTCCAGAGCCTCTTCCGCCTGGCGCAGCTGCTCGGCCCACGCGCGGTCCGCCTCGGTGCCCTCCGACGCCGGATCCTCGCCGAGGAGCTCCGCCAACTCATCCAGCAGTGGGACATCTGCCACGGAGAAGGCACCCCCGTCCTCGCGGAACAGCGCCTCCTGATCCTCGGCCACATAGTCCCCGGCCACCTCGGCGATCCGCTCTCGACTCGACAACAGATCGGAGAGCAACTGCTCGGGACGGAGCACGGGCCACCACTCCTCCACAGCGGCGCGCACCTCGACGGACTCCTCCACCTCGGTGCGCAGCGCGGCACGATCCTCCGCATCGAGCAGGGGGCGCGCCGGGTCACCGAGGTCGCCCAGCCCGTCGCCCTCGGGAGCCCATGCCTCGTCCTCCGCGTGGCCGACCGGGTCGGTCAGAGTGGCCACGTACTGCTCCGTCAAGGTGTCCACGATCCGCGCAGCGAACGTGTCCCGGGCCTGATTGTGGGGGCGACGCGTCATCCGCGCGCGCCCCCGCGCAGAACGGATCGCCGCCGGCGCCAAGACCAGGCGGTGACCGTCGACATGTACCTCGACGTCCTCCGTCGGGACCGACTGGCGGGCCCGCACGGCCGCCCTGAGGATGTCGACCATCGCTGCCGACCCCTTGACCTCCTCGCCCCGAAGCGTCTCCGGGGCGGTCGCCCTGACCCCGGGATACAGATCACCGAGGGTGCGCAGCACGACCCCCGACTCACCGAGGGACGGCAGGACTCGGGCGATGTAGTCGAGGAAGCGGGCGTTCGGCCCGACGATGAGGATGCCGCTGCGGTCCAGTCGCTGGCGGTGGGTGTAGAGCAGGTACGCCGCCCGGTGCAGCGCCACCGCCGTCTTACCGGTGCCGGGACCGCCCTGGACCACGAGGACACCCGTGTGCGGGTTGCGGATGATCTCGTCCTGCTCCCGCTGGATCGTCGCGACGATATCGGTCATATGCCCGGACCGTGCCGCGTCGAGAGCCTCGAGCAGGGCCGACTCACCCACCACGTCGTCGTGGTCCTCGGGGATCTCCCCGTCGGCCGGAGCGGTGAGGTACTCGTCGTGCACCCCGATCACCCGGCGCCCGATCGTGCGGAGATGTCGCCGCCGGTGAGCACCCTCCGGCCGGGCTGTGGTGGCGAGATAGAAGGGGCGGCTGTGGTCCGCTCGCCAGTCCAGGAGCAGGGTCGTGAGGTCCTCGTCGTCGTCCCTCAATCCCACACGGCCGATGCGGCGGACCTCCCCGTCCGCCATGTCCAGGCGCCCGAAGTACAGGCCCAGGTTGGCGGCGTTGTACGCGGCGAGTTCCGACGAGTACAGGCGTGCGAACGACTCGCGTTCGGACCGGGCCTGTGGCGTGCCCCCGGACCCGCGCAGGACGGCGTCGAGCCGTGCGCGGGTTTCGGTCCGCAACTCCTCGACGCGATCGAGAAGTCGGCCTAGGTGTTCTTGCTCCTCGGCGAGGGCATCATGTCCCGTCACAGGCGCTCCTTCCCGGGGTGGACGGCTCTGAGCAGGGTTTCCAGGCTACCGGCAAACGCGGGAGCGCCTCGACGGCGACGACCACGCCTGAGCTCGGGCGGGGTCGTGCTGGTTCCCGGCGGCCCCGGACGGGGCGGGCGTGGTGTCAGGGCTTGATCGCCTCGGCGGCCTTGGAACGCAGTTCATCGCTCTTCTTCCGCGCCTCCGAACGGGCCTTGCGTGCACCCTTCTCGGCCTTCCGGCGGCGGCTCTCCGCAGCCTTGCGGGCATCGCCCGCGGTCTTGCGGGCGGCCTTGGTGTCGATCTCCTCGACACGGTCGGCGACGTCTCCGGCCACCGCCTCCGCCCGGTTGCGGACCTGGGCGGCGACGGGTGCGGCCTCCTCTGCGGCCACATGCGCGGCAGCCGAGGCCCGCTCACGCGCCTTCTCCGCGATGGGGGCCGCCTGGTCGTGGACGGTGGCCGCGCGGTCGCGCACCAGAGCCGCCACCTCGGGAGCCTTCTGCCGCACCAGGTCGACGAAGCCCGACGCCTGCTCCCGCGCCTGCTCGGCGACCTCGGGCGCGCGCTCACGAACCGTGTCCGCCACCTCGCGAACCTGGTCGGCCACCTCAGGGGCCTTCTCCCGGACGGTCTCGGCGGC
>CAMNYG010000016.1 GCA_946570335.1 uncultured Dietzia sp.
CGCGGCCGACCGGACCGCGGGGCCGGCCGCGGCGACCGGGCGAGGGGTGGAGCGCCGAGAAGTGGGAAGGAACCCCGACGAAAGGGCCGGATCAGTTCTTCCTGAGCTCGCGCTTGAGGAGCTTTCCGGACTGGTTGCGGGGCAGTTCGTCGACAAACACGACCCGCTTGGGCACCTTGAAGGGTGCGAGGTGGGCGCGGGCTCCGTCGATGAGTTCGGCTTCGGTGGCATTCGTGCCGTCCTTGAGAACGACGACCGCGGTGACGGCCTCGATCCACTTGGGGTCCGGGGTCCCGACCACGGCGACCTCGGCCACACGCTCGTCCCGGTAGATGGCGTCCTCGACCTCGCGCGAGGCGACCAGGACGCCACCGGTGTTGATGACGTCCTTGATCCGGTCCACCACCTCGAGGAAGCCCTCGGAGTCCCGCACGACGAGGTCCCCGGAGTGGAACCAGCCGTCGCTGAACGCCTCCTCGGTGGCCTCGGGCTTGTTCCAGTAGCCGCTGCACAGCTGGGGGGAACGGTAGACCACCTCGCCCTGCTCGCCGTCGGCGACCTCGGCGCCGGATTCGTCCACGACGCGGGCCTCGACGAAGAACACGGCACGGCCTGCGCTCGCCGGGCGGGAGTCGTGATCCTCAGGCCGCAAGACACAGGCCAGCGGGCCGATCTCCGACTGGCCGAAGCAGTTGTAGAAGCCGAGGGCCGGGTACTTGGCGCGGAGGCGCTGGAGGACGGTGACCGGCATGATCGACGCGCCGTACTGGGCCTTGCGCAGGCTGGACAGATCACGGGTCTCCAGATCCGGGTGCGAGGCCAGTGGTACCCAGACGGTGGGGGCGAGGAAGAGCGACCTGATGGAGTCCCGCTCGACGCGCCGCAGGATCTCGGGAATGTCGGGCGCGGGCATCAGGTGCACGGTGGCACCGAGGGACAGGTACGGCATCGCGAACACGTGCATGGCGGCCGAGTGGTACAGCGGCATGGCGACCAGAGGCTCGTCGTCGGGGGCCAGATCCAGGGAGAGGATGCAGCTGACGTACTCGTGGACGAGAGCCGAGTGCGTCATCATCGCGCCCTTGGGTCGCGAGGTCGTGCCCGAGGTGTAGAGCAGCTGTGCCAGGTCGGTGCCGCCGGCGGGGGAGTGCACCTTCGTGGTCTCGCCGTTCAGAGCGGTGCCGAGAAGCGTGTCGTCCACGTCCTCGCCGGGAGCGGGCTGCAGAGCGAGGGAGGCCAGCCCGGTCACGTTCTCCAGTACTGCGTCGAGGGTGGGAGCCTGGGCGGGGTCGACGAGGACCAGCGATGCTCCTGAGTCGGTCAGCAGGTATTCGAGTTCACCGCCGGTGAGTGCGTAGTTGACGGGGACGTGGGTCAGTCCCGCACGCGAGGTCGCGAGGAAGGCGATGAGGTAGGCGTCGGAGTTGACGCCGTAGGCGGCGACGCGGGACCCGGGCTCCAACCCGCGGTCACCGAGTAGCGAGGCGACCCGATCGACGGCAGCGTCCAGGTCGGCGTAGGTCCAGCTGCGGTCGGCGAAGGTGAGGGCGACCCGATCAGGGAATCTGGAGGCGGAGCGGCGGAGCACCGCATCGACCGTTCCGGCACTGACGGAGGGCATTGCGGGGGGAGGGGGAGTCGTCATGTGCTCGACCCTATAGCGGCATTCGTGCTGCCGCCGCGGACTCAGTCCTCGGCGCGAAGCAGTTCGAGGACCGTCGGCGGGATATGACCGCTGGCCTCGCGCGGTGTCCAGTGCTCGCTGGGGACCCACTGCGAACCGCAACCGCGGCAGGCGAACAGGGGTTCGCCCCGACGTTCGACAGGGGTCTTGTTCCAGTTGCAGAGGTCGCGGCAAGACCGCACCCGCAGTGGGGCGAGGTCGGGATTCGTGCGGCGAAGGGCGAGAGAGCGTAGGGAGGACAGAGAGGCCATGGTGCCCACCAGCGTAGTCGTGGAACGGGATCTGCCCGTCTCCCGTGCGCCCGAACGGGGTGCCACGGCACCGCCTGGGTAGCCTGACCGAACCGTGAGTGGACGGAGGGCCGAGATGACCGCATGCCCGTGTGGGGGCGCAGAATTCCGCACCTGCTGTGGGCCTCTCGTGGAGGACGGTGTGCCCGCGCGGACGGCCGAGCAACTGATGCGCTCCAGGTATACGGCGTTCGTCCTCGGGCGTCCCGAGCATCTCTGGCGGACGTGGCATCCACGGACCCGTCCGTCCACCGTGGACACGGGTGGCGTGGAGTGGACGGGGCTCACCATCGTGGAGGTGTCCGGGGGTGGGGAGGACGACGACGACGGCGTGGTCGACTTCGAAGCCCGGTTCGCAGGTCCAGACGGTCCGGAGATCATGCGGGAGCGCTCCGAGTTCCGGCGGCGGGGCGGCCGATGGGTCTACGTCGAGGGCACGGATCCCCGGAGTTCCTCAGGGCCGCTGTGACCCGCTGGGCTGCGCTGACGGGTCGACAGGCTGGCGCGTGACGGTGATCGACGCCAGCGTGCGCGGGCTGGCCACGTCGATGCGGCCGATGCGGTCGCCGGAAGGCATGGTCCACGCCACCATTCCCTGGATCGTTTGACCCGGCGAGGTCATCACAGAGGGCACCAGGGGGTCGGCCACGAGCCCGGCCGGGCTCTGGATGCGGTCGAACTTCGTTCCGGAGGGGGAGTACGCGGTGATGTCGTCGGGACCGAGTTCGGGTTGACCGGCGGACTGGACCGCCCGGACGTCCACGGCCAGGACGGTGCCCTCGTAGGCGCTCGAGGGGACAATCCTCAGGTTGGAAAGAGTGACGGTGGCGTCCCACGAGTCACCGGCCACCGGGAACGGTTGATCGAACTGCCGCGAGGTGGCCACCGGCCCTGACGGTGTGGTGGCCGGTGGTACGGTGCGGCCCTCGTCGGAGCCGAACGGTAGGCTCGCGCAGGCGCCGGAGACGACCATCACGGCAGTCAGGGTGGCGACCAGGGCGGCGCGACGCATGAGTACTCCCGAACTGTTCGTGCACCGGGCCTGTCCCGGCAGCGATTCATATTACTGTTCGCCGGTCTCCGGGTCCTCAGCGGAGTGCAGGTCACGCCACTGTTTTGCTGCTACGCGGCGGGCCAGGTCCGGGTAGACGTCGTCCAGTTCCGCCGAGATCTCGGTGAAGTGGATCTTGAAATTGACTGGGACGAAGACTCTGTCGACGAATTCGGACTCGGCATAGACGGACTTTCCGTCGAAGACATACCGGCACCACAGTGAGTCCCGGTTGAGGATCGCCACCTCGGTTTCGGCGGCGCCCGCATCCTCGACTGTGGGGACCAGGGGGCTGCGGAACACGATCAATGGCATCGAGCGGTGCGCCCGCACGAACACGACCACGCACCCGGCCGGCACCGTGAACACGTCGTGCTCGTCCGCTTCGACCCGGCCGTTGTAGATCTCGGACAAGGCGGCCGCTACGGCTCTCGTCGCCTGATCCGGGTCGGTGATCGTGATCGGACGGAAGTCCACGTCATCGGCGGCCAGGGCGGGATCTGGTTCCACGGCGGACGTCTCGGTGGGCCCGGGGCCGTCCGAACCGGGCTGCGGGTCGCCGTCGATGACATCGTGGAGGAAGACCGGGTGAGGGATGCCGAAGACCCGCTCGATGGTCCCTGCGGCCAGGTGCGCGAGATGTGTCGCCTCGTCGGCCGGCAGACACAGTCGTGGACGGGGGGCGGTCGCCTCGTCGTCGTCCTCGATGTGCGCGTCCGGCAGCGTCCATCCCAGACCTGCGAGCTGATCGAGTTGTCCTGCCCGGAGGGAGGCGGGGTCATCCTCGCTGCCCCCGCCGGAGACCTCGGCCTCGATCGAACCGGTGCCCGCCATGGCGCTCGGTGTGGCCGGGGTACCACCGGGCGGGGTGGCCGACGTGGAGCCGACACCTGCACGCACTGCGGTGAACCGGATGAACGGCGTGTACCCGGCACGGGTACCTGGGACGGGGATGGTGAGATCGAAGGTCGCACCGGGGACGAGGTCGCGCAGAAACCCGGCCAGGCGGGCGGCGAACCGCTCCCACCCGGCTGCGATCGACGCGTCGACGTCGAACTCGAATTCCGGCATGCCTCGCAGTCAACCACCGTGACGTCATGTCCGTCAGCAGTTCGGAGGTGCCCGTAGCAGGCACTCAACGCTTCTTTGAGGCGTGCCCCCTCTGGTAGTCGGCCCAGTACTCGTCCGAGCCGTCGAATCCGACCCGGATTCCGTCACGATGCTCGAGGATCTCGGGCTCGATCGGGGTGATCGGACGTTCGGAGGCGAGAGCGGAGGCCACATCGGCGAACTCTGCGAGGTGGTGCAGCTGCTTCCAGGTGGGGGGAAGGAGCATGGATCGGCCCGAGCGGAAATCGTCCAGGAGATCAGCCGGCCGCGCCCACATCGTCAGATCGACCTCTGACGTCTGGTCGTCGGGCTCCTGGCCCCCGGGAAGCGCGGCGAGGAAGAACCGGGTGTCGTAGCGGCGCGGTTCCACTGCCGGGGTGATCCAATGGTCGAACGGACGGAGCCGCCCGGCAGCCAAAGAGAGCTCCTCGGTGGCGAGGAACCGACTGAAGGTCAGGCGATGCGCCTCGAGCTCGGCACGCGCGGCGTGGTATCGCCCGGCATCGGAGACGGGAGCACCGTCAACGTGGTCGGCCAGCAGGACGCCGCACTCCTCGAAGGTCTCGCGCGCGGCAGCGCAGACGAGCCGGCGGGCCCGCGACTGCTCACAACCGAGTCGCTCTGCCCACCAGCTCGGTGCGGGGCCGGTCCAGGCGAGGTCCGGATCGTCGTCCGCGGAATCCACCCCGCCACCGGGGAACACCGTCATCCCGCCGGCGAACGCCATGCCCTTGACACGGCGGGCGACGAACACCTCGGGGCCGGCGTCGGAATCGCGGATCACCATGACGGTGGAGGCGTCCTTGATGGGACGCACCGTGCTCACCTGTGCCTCGCTCATGTTGCCAGTCTCGCCCGTGCCGGTGAGCTGGATCGCACCGGGGTGGAATTCCGGAGGCTCGGGGCAGAGACCGGGACGGGAATCAGTTCCTGTCGGCGCTGATAACCGATGCTGCGGGAAGAGCGCCGTGGAGTACACGCCGCACATGTTTGCGTAGTTCCCGGCGATGGTCGAGATCGGGTGAGCGATCGACCCCGCAGCGCACGATCGTCATGTAGATCACGTCGAACACCGTCTGCGCCGGGCCGGCCAGCTGCGCCGGAGCCACGGAACCGCCGGAATGTCTGGACAGCACCTCGGCGATGCTCCCCCGGAGCTCCAACAGGATCTGCTGCGCTTCGTTTCGGTGCGGACCGGGTTCGCCGAACAGGGTCTCCCGGTGATAGGCCGCGACATTCTCCGGCTGGTTCTCGAGTGCCCGGACCAGCGGCTCACACAGGCCGACGAGATCGTCAACAGGATCGCCGGTATCGGGTAGCGATTCGACCATCATCCGAAGATCCTGGTTGGCGACCATGCACAGCAGCTCGCCCTTGGACCGGGCGTAACGGAACAGGGTGCCGGTACCGACCCCGGCCCGCTCGGCCACCTCCTGGGTGGTCACCGAGGAGTAGCCGCGAGAGAAGAACAGTTCACGGGCCGCCCTGTGGATACGCCGCTGTTTGTCGGCCTTGTTCAGTTCGCGCCGGCTCGGTTCGCGGGTCGAGCTCAACTGAACCACTCGGTCGGCTTACCGGCCGAGACCAGGATCGTGAACACGATCGCGACCAGGGCCAGGACCACCAGCAGAGCACGGATCGGGTAGCGCAGCGCAAACGCGAGGAGCTTCTCCGCCGACGTGCGTGGGACCTCGCCGTCGGGCCCGAGACGCCAGGGTCCGGCGAGCAGTCCGCGTCGTTCGACCGACTTCTCGAACGGGTACGTCGCGTACGGGATGACGGCCGAGGCCAGGCCGAGCACGCCGGTGCCGACGCTCCAACGCTTGTCGGTCCAGACCGAGACGGTGGTCACCGCGTAGCAGAGGAACACGAACCCGTGGATGCTGCCGCCGACAGTGGTCGCCCAGTCGAAACCGAAGCCGTATTTGCCGATCATCCCCACGATCAGGAGGGTCCACGTGACCATTTCCGCGAGAGCGAGTCTCAGATACAGGGTGCGGGGGGTCACAGATGTCCTCCAGGATTCGGATCGGGTCCGACCGACATCGTACGGACACGCGGATCAGACTCCGGAACAGGCTCGGGAGAGCGCTACCCCCGCAGCCTCATCGAAGCGAATCTCGCCTCGCCGGCCTCGTCACTGGCGGGCAGATCGACCACCGCCTCGATGGCCCAGCCGTGGTCGCCCCGGGGATCATCGAGCACCTGTCGGACCCGCCACGTCCCGGCGTCCACCCCGGGCCCTGACTCGGTCACGGAGAACAATGCGGGCCCCCTGGCGGCCGGCCCGGTGCCGATCTCGTCGTACTCATCCCAGTACGCGTCGATCTCGGTGTCCCAGTCCGGGTGGTCGGGTACGTCCGCGTCGAGTTCGGTGAGCTGCTCGATGTCGTCGCGTGCCAGCAGCTCGACGCGTCGGAACATCGCATTGCGCACCATGACCCGGAAGGCGCGGTGGTTCGCTGTGACGGGCCTGGCCGCACCGGCCGTCTCACCGAACGCCAGCTCCGCGACCTGATCGGAGGATACGTCGGGGTCCGTGAGCAGCTCCCATTCGTCGAGAAGGCTCGAGTCGACCTGGCGGACCAGCTCGCCGAGCCACTCCACGATGTCCTCGAACGCTTCGGAGCGCAGGTCGGCCGGGACGGTCTGCCGCAAGGCCCGGTACGCGTCAGTGAGGTACCGCAGGACGGCCCCCTCGGAGCGTCCGAGGCCATAGGCCGATACCAGATCGGAGAAGGTCATGCCCCGCTCGACCATCACGCGGATGACCGATTTGGGGGACGGTTCGATCCCGGCGACCCACGGGTGACCGGCACGGTAGACGTCGTAGGCGTCGGCGATCAAGTCGTCCAGTGGTTTCGGCCAGGTGATGTCCTCGACCAGCTCCATGCGCTCCGAGTACTCGACACCCTCGGCCTTGAGCGAGGCGATCGCCTCGCCCCGGGCCTCACGCTGCTGTGCGTAGAGGATCGGGCGGGGGTCGTCCAGAACCGACTCGATCACGGACACGAGGTCGAGTTCCGGAGTGGGGGAGTCGGGGTCGAGGACCTCCATGGCGGCGAGCGCGAACGGGGCCAGCGGCTGATTGAGGGCGAAGTCGCGCTGGAGATCCACCGTGAGCCGGACGTGGCGGCCGTCCTCGTCGGCCTCCGGCAGACGCTCCACGATGCCGGCGGTCTCGAGCCCGCGGAACAGTTCGATCGACCGCAGGACGTGATGGCGCGTGCGGGCCCGGGTCTCGTGCGATGACAGCAGAAGGTGACGCATGTGGTCGTAGCAGCTGCCCGGTCGCGAGATCACGTTGAGCAGCATCGAGTTGCTCACCTCGAATCGACTGGTGAGCTGCTCGGGTTGTGCGCTCACCAGTTTGTCGAATGTCGAACGCGACCAGTTGACGAATCCCTCCGGCGGCTTCTTCTTGGCCGACTTCGGCTTCTTCTTGGGATTGGCAGCGGCCTTCGCGGCCGCCTTGGCGTTCTCGATCTCGTGCTCGGGCGCGAGCACCACGACAAAGCCTTCGGTGTCGAACCCCGCGCGCCCGGCACGGCCGGCGATCTGATGGAACTCGCGGGACTTGAGGACACGCTGGCGTCGGCCGTCGAACTTGGTCAGTCCGGTGAACAGCACGGTGCGGATGGGGACGTTTATCCCCACCCCGAGAGTGTCGGTACCGCAGATGACGCTGAGCAGTCCGTCCTGCGCCAGCCGCTCGACGAGTCTCCGGTATTTGGGCAGCATACCGGCGTGATGCACGCCGATCCCGTGGAGCAGAAGTTTGCGGAGGGTACGGCCGAACGTGGTGGTGAAACGGAAGCCGCCGATCTCGTCCGCGATCGCGCGCTTGCGGTCGCGGTCGGCCACCGCGAGCGAGGTCAACGCCTGGGCCTGTTCCAGCGCGGCGGCCTGGGTGAAGTGGACGATGTACACGGGGGCCTTGCCGTCCCGGAGGAGTAGCTCCACAGACTCGTGTACGCCGCTGAGCGCATAGTCGAAGTTCAGCGGAACGGGACGCTCGGTACCGCCGATGTGGGCGCACGACCTCCCCGTGCGTTCCTCGAGATCGGACTGCAGCCAGTCCACGTCGCCGAGCGTGGCGGACATGAGCAGAAACTGCGTGTCGGGTAGCTCGATGAGCGGCACCTGCCAGGCCCATCCCCGGTCGGGCTCCGAGTAATAGTGGAACTCGTCCATCACCACCTGGCCGATCTCGGCGGCAGCGCCCTCGCGCAACGCGATGTTGGCGACGATCTCGGCGGTGGCGCAGACGATCGGTGCATCGGCGTTGACCGCGGCGTCTCCGGTGACCATGCCGACGTTCTCCGCGCCGAACACCTCGCACAGGGCGAAGAACTTCTCGCTGACCAGGGCCTTGATGGGCGCTGTGTAGTAGGTGCGCGCACCGCGCGCCATCGCGGCGAAGTGAGCCCCCAACGCCACCAGCGACTTCCCGGATCCGGTGGGTGTCGCGAGGATCACGTGGCTACCTGCCGCGATCTCAAGCACCGCCTCTTCCTGCGCAGGGTAGAGCGACAGACCACGCTCCGCAGCCCACGCCACGAACGCATCGAACACCGCCTCCTCGTGGAGGTCTGAGGGAACGTCGTCGATGTCGGACAGGAGTTCGGGGAGCTGCACGATCTCGAGCCTATCCGCACGTGGCGGCTGGTCGGGCCGGCACCCGGCGATCTGGCGGGTTCACTCAAGCCCACCGAAAGAGGTCCGGAACCGGGGCGATGCGCGGTAGGTGCGCCGGGGTTCGGGTTCGGACCGGCCTGTACTCCGCCATCCCAGCTCAGCCGACGCGCCACGCTGCCGAGTCGCGCCACTCCTCGACCAGGCGTGCGTACTCGCCACCGGCTGCAGTGAGTTCCTCGGGTGTACCGTTCTCGATGATTCGGCCGTCTTCCATCACGAGCACACGGTCGGCGATCTCGAGAGCCGCCGGTCGATGCGTCACGATCACCGTTGTGTAGCGGTCACGGATTGCTCCGATGGCGTCGATCACCGCGCGTTCGTTGCGGTTGTCGAGGGCCGAGGTGGCCTCATCGATCAGGAGTACACCAGCGGGCTTGGCCAGTGCCCGGGCGATCCCGACGCGCTGGCGTTCGCCGCCGGAGAGGGTCGGACCGAGTTCACCCACCGGTGTGTTCCATCTCTTCGGGAGCTTGTCGAGTGCTTCGTGGAGCCCGCTGGACGAGGCGATCAGATCCAGATCATCGGCGGAGAGCTCACTCCGGACCGCGAGGATGCTGTCCCGGATGGTCCCTGTACCCAGCGTCGTCTGTTGGAAGACCACCGCGGCGTTGCCCCGGAGTTCTCCGGTGTCGGCCACGGAACCATCCAGTCGGATCTCGCCGCCCGTCGGCGTCGACAATCCGGCGAGTGCGCGCAGGAGTGTGGTCTTGCCCGAACCGGAGCGGCCGATGACCACGGTGACCGAGCCCGGGGCCAGCTCCAGGTCGACGTCCTCCAGCCCTGTCGTCCCGCCGTCGAACGTGATCCCGAGACCGGTGGCGGTCAGGTGTGGTGTGGTTCCCCGTGACGTGGCGTTGACGATCGGGTCGACCGTCATCGCCTCGCGGGTCAGGGAGAGCGAGCGGGAGAGTCCGAGGAGCCCGACCACCGAGCCGGAGACAACGGTGACCTGTTCGACCACCCGGAGGAGGACGATCACCATCGCAGCCGCCCCGATCGCATCCAGTGAGCCTCGATCGTAAGCGAGCCACGTTGCGGATCCGAACCCGATCAGAACGATCTGCAGCACCAGACCGAACAGAATATCGCTCGGAATCTGCCACAGCAGTAGCTTGAGCGCACGGCCTCGTGCGGTATAGATCGCGTCATCGACCAGGGCCCGACCCGCCGAGGCGCGACGCGCGGTCCGGAGGGAAGGCTGCGCGAACGCGAACTCGAACAGTCGGTCATCGAGCTCGTCGTTCGCTCGGGTGAGTGCCTCCTCGGCGCGGGTCTCCATGTGCATGCCCGCCCGGAGTGCTCCGAGAAGGACGAGCCCGCCGATCACGGTCAGCACCGCGATCCCGGGATCGACCCACAGCAACCCGATCGCGAGGGCGAAGGTGAACACGAACGCTGTGATCACCGGCCCGATCATGAGGATCACGCCCGAGGTGGCCTCGTTGGCTCCGCTTGAGACGAGCGTGCGCAGTGATGCGGTCCGGGCGGCAGTCAGTTCGGAGCCGGGCCACGACGTCACCGCGCGTGGGGAATGCTCGTGGGTGGCGCGCATGAAGGCGAGTCCGAGATCGAGTCCGCGGTGGGAGGCGAGGATGTCGATTCCCCACGCGCAGGCGATCAGTGCCAGAAATCCCAGCAACCACGGCCACGCCGACACCGGATCGCCGCCGAACAGTCCGCCGAGTAGGGGGAACAGGGTGAGTGCAGCGCTCGCCTGTACGAGTGCTGACAGGGAGACAAGCGTGAGGAACGCCCAGAACGTCCTGTCGTCACCGCAGACGGCACGAAGATCGGAGAACATCAGCGAGCCTCCTGGCATTGCGTGGAGTTCCAGAGTTCGGCGTAGGTTCCCCTGGCCGCGAGAAGCTCTACATGTGTTCCGGTCTCGGTCACCTCGCCGTCATCCATGACGACGATCTGGTCTGCGTTCATGACGGTGTGCAAGCGGTGCGCGATCATCAGAACGGTCTTTCGCTCCAGTAGTCGGTCGAGCCCCAGTTGGATCGCACGCTCGGATTCCGGGTCGGCCGACGCGGTGGCCTCGTCCAACACGACGATCGGCGTGTCGGCGAGAAGTGCACGGGCGATGCCGATCCGCTGACGTCCGCCGCCGGAGCGTCGGTCGGTGGAGATGACGGTGTCGTATCCGTCGGGTAGCCCGGCGACGAAATCGTGGATCTGTGCGGCACGGGCGGCGGACACGATCATCTCGTCGTCAGCCTCAGGGGCGGTGAGAGCGATGTTGTCCCGGATCGAGGCGTGGATCAGTTGGACATCCTGGAGCAGGACGGTGACGTACGAGTACAGTTCGTCGGCTGACATATCGCGGATATCTTTTCCGTCGGTGCTCACGCCGCCGCCGTCGACATCCCACAGTCGCGCCAGG
>CAMNYG010000017.1 GCA_946570335.1 uncultured Dietzia sp.
TGAGCGCCGCCACGAGTGTGCGTCTCGTCGGTGTTGCCTTCATCCGTTCGTCCCGGCCTCGTCGGCGAGGATGCCTTCTGTGCCCTTACCGGCGCCGTTGACCTTTCTGGAACCGTCGGGACGCCGTTCGTCGTCGACGACCCACCGGGTGTAGAGGCCGCCACGCGGACAGGAGAAGGCGGCTGCCACGCGCATGGGGATCCGCTTTTCCTCCCCTCCGATGACAAGGCCCGGTCCCCGGGCGCCCACGATGATCTCCGGGGCGACGGACAGCACCAGTTCATCGACGAGCCGGGCGGTGAGGAACTCGCCCAGCAGCCGGGGCCCTCCCTCGAAAGTCACCGCGCCGACGCCGAGGTCGGTCAAGAGGGCGCGCAGGGATTCGGCATACTCGCCGTTCCGCATGACGTGCACGGTCACACCCACCTCGCGGGCTGCAGCGATCCGCTCCGGTGGGGTGTGGGCCGCCGCCGCTATCTGGACGCCGTCGCCGGCCTTCACGCAATGCTCGATCAGACGGTCCGGAAGGGAGCGGGTCAGCACGATCACCGGAGGTGCCGGACTGTCGCGCCGACCTGACCAGACCTCGGCGATCCGTGCGGGTCCGTATCCCTCCTCCAGAGCGGTTCCGGAACCGACAAGGATGACGTCGGCACGGGCGCGCATCGCGTCGTAGACCAGGCGGTCCGTCGGGGTGCCCAGGCCGCCGCTACGTCCGTCGACGGTAGTGGTGCCGTCGACCGAGGCGAGCATCACTGCACGGATGCTCACCGTCGGTCCGTGCGACTCGGGCTCCAACGCCTGCCACAGGACTTCGAGGGCTGCCGGGTCGTGATCGAGCACGACTGGTTCCGTGGTGTGCACCTCGGATGTCCTCCCATTCTGACGTCAGGTTCCCCCACGATAAGCTTTGTGCATGGTCTCTCGCCTCGTTGACGTCACCCCGGTGGTCCCCGCCGATCAGCTCGTGGCACAGATGGTGCCGCCATCGATGTTCGACGACGTGAGTTTTGATTCCTACATCCCCGACCCCGCTCAGCCTTCCCAGGCAGCAGCCGTCAAGGCGTGCCGTGCGTTCGCGGACACGGTTGTCGCCCGGCGTACCCCCAGGAAGGGTCTGTTCGGCCGTCGCCCGAAGACGGTCCAGGGCACCGGAATCTACCTCGACGGCGGCTTCGGCGTGGGCAAGACCCACCTGTTGACGTCGATCTACCACAACTGTCCCGAGCCCAAGGCCTTCGGTACGTTTGTCGAGCTGACGCATGTCGTCGGCGCGCTCGGCTTCAACAGGGCGGTCGAAGAACTCTCGGGGCATTCGGTGCTGTGCATCGACGAGTTCGAGCTCGATGATCCGGGCGACACGATGTTGGTGTCCCGCCTGTTGGCGGAGCTGACGACGGCCGGGGTGAGCGTGGCGGCGACGTCCAACACTCTTCCCGAGCAACTGGGGGAGGGCCGGTTCGCGGCGAAGGACTTCATGCGTGAGATCCGGAAGATGTCGGGCATCTTCGACTCAATCCGCGTGGATGGCCCCGACTACCGTCACCGCAACCTGCCACCGGCCCCCGAGCCGATGTGCGACGCGGAGCTGGCCGCCGATGCTGCCGCGGTCCCGGGGGCCACCCTCGACGACTTCGACGAGTTGTGTCAGCACCTGGCGACCTTGCATCCGTCCAAGTACAACCGGCTCGTCGACGGAATCACCCGCGTGTGTCTGAGCGGGGTCAAGCCCCTACCTGACCAGTCGATCGCCCTGCGCCTCGTCGTCCTCGCGGACCGGCTCTACGACGCCGGCATCCCCGTGCGCAATTCCGGCCAGAAGCTCGATGCCATTTTCACCGACGAGATGTTGGCCGGGGGCTACCGCAAGAAGTACCTGCGTGCCACCTCACGCCTGTTGGCGCTCTCACGGTTCGACACCATCGGGGGCTGATCGCACTAACCTACAGCGGTTTCTCCAGCACGACGTCGGTGTTGTCCACGCCACCGACGGTGAAGACTCTGGTTCCCCGCTCGACGAAGCCGTGTTTGAGGTAGAACTTTCGGGCGCGGGCGTTGCCCACGTTCGTTCCCAGCCACAGGCTGCCGTGACCGGAGTCAGAGGCCGCCGTCGCTACTGCGTCGAGGAGCGACGCAGCGGCCCCCGAGCCGTGCAGTTCGGGGTCGAGATAGAACTTGCTGACTCCCACCGTCGGGCGCTTGAGGACCAACGGCGCGCACTGCTCGTCCATCGTCGTGCCCTCCACGAGGAGGGCGTAGGCCCGAATCGCGCCGACCGGGTCAACTCCGCACAAGACTGTGTGGGTGGAATCGGACAAGTAGCGGCGAAACGATGCCACGTCCAAATGATCCCGGATGAAGGCATCCACCGCCTCGCGTGGCAACTCCTCGGGGCAGGCGAGGGGAAAGGTCTGTGCCGCGATAACGGCGAGGGGGTCCGCATCGTCGGGACGCGCGTAGCGGAAGTCCAGCATCACGCCAGAAATAGTACCGAGTCGAAAAATCGACATGTGTGTTCACCGTCGTGACTTTCTTCGACACTGATGTGACGCCTGTTCTCTCCAGTTGCGTGTGAACAATATCGATATAAGTTGAGCGTCCAAATGGAAGGATCGGTTTTGACCACGCGAGAATGGCTGATAGTGCCCCGTGATGTGGTGGGAATCGGTTCCGCGTCTGGTCAGTCGCAGTGATCCACGAGTTCCGTGTTTCGATCGTATCCGTTGCTGGCGTTGAGTGCGTGTTGCTTGGCGGCGATGACGGCTCGGAGTTCGCCCATGGAGCTCTCTGACAGGTAGCGGCGACCGACTTGCCATTCGTGGTGTTGGTCGATCACCACTGAGGTCGCCAGCCGTAGGAAGGCCTCTGGATTGGGAAAGATTTCTACGACGTCGGCGCGGCGTTTGATCTCTTTGTTGAGCCGCTCGATTGGGTTGTTGGACCAGATCTTCTGCCAGTGTCCGCGGGGGAACGCGGTGAAGGCCAGGACATCGGTTTTGGCTCCGCGCATCATCGCGTTGGCCTTGGGGAACGAGGCGGCGAAGGTGTCGGTGACCTGGTCCCACTGGACGGCCACGTCGGCAGGGTCGGTGTGGGCGAAGATCGTCTTGACCGCCGCGGTCACCGCCGGGGCGTGCTTGGACGCCACCGTGCCGTGCAGGCCCGCGCATGAAGTGCACCCGGCAGCGCTGCCAGGAGGTGCCCATAAACTGCTTGGCTACTGCTGCCTTGAGGCCCGCATGGGCGTCGGAGATGACCAGGTGCACCCCGGATAGGCCACGCGCCTTGAGCGAGTGCAGGAAGTCATTCCAGAACTCGTAGGACTCACTGTCCCCGACAGCGGTACCGAGCACTTCGCGGGTGCCATCAGCGGAAACGCCAGTGGCCACGACCATGGCATGAGATACCACGTGCGCACCGATACGGACTTTGCAGAACGTCGCGTCAGCGAACACGTACGGGAACTCGGTGTGGGCCAGCGTGCGGGTACGAAACGCCTCCACTTCGGCGTCGAGCTCGGCGCAGATGCGGGATACCTCAGACTTCGAGATGCCAGTGTCCACGCCGAGAGCCCGCACGAGATCGTCCACGCCGCGTGTAGAGACCCCGTGTACGTAGGCCTGCATGATCACCGCGTACAGGGCCCGGTCGATGCGCCGGCGCCGCTCAAGCAGAGCGGGGAAGAACGACCCGGAACGTAGCTTCGGTATCCGTGCCTCAATGTCTCCTGCAGGTGTAGAGACAGTCTTGCTCCGGTAACCGTTGCGGTGCGTGGCGCGGTCCTCGGTGCGCTCGTACCCGCCTGCAGGCCGGCCCGCACCAGCTCGGCGAACATCGCCTGCGGATCGGCGGACAGGAGTGCATCCAACTGCGCGTGTACGCCAGAATGGGAGTGGGTCATCGCGTGGTGTGTCCTTACTGTGAGCTACTTGGCGGTAACTCATTGACCACTACGCGATGACCCGCCCCCTTGGCGGGCCGCCACACCGTCGTCAGCCCAAACCCCGGCCCCGAAACCCCACCACTACAGGGGACTTACCCGTCCGTGGTTTGGGGGGCGTTGGCGCTCCGGCCGGAAGGGAGTGGTGTCCAGACCTACCAGCGTGAGCTCATCCACGCCGCGTCAACCCTTCAGTCCTGGTACAGGTTTGCTGCCGTGGTCCAGGAGGACGCGGTCGGCGAACTCGGCGGGGGAGTGCAAGCGATCCGCAGGCCGGTCTGCAGTGGTGCGCTGCGTGCCGTACACGGACTGCGGCCCGTACCGGGAGTGGGCGTGTTCCATTCGCTCGACGTGGACCTACCCCTCGGCCAGCGGGGCGCGACGGTGAGCACCGTTCACGACATGTCGGTCTTTGACACCCCGTGGGCCTTCGGGGCGGTGCGGGCACGTGGTGAACGTGCCCTTTTACGGCGATCGATCCAGCGTGCCGATGCCGTGATCGCGGTGTCCAGGTTCACCGCCGAGCGAGTCCTGGAACTGACCGGACGGCACGCCACGGTGACGGCCCTGGCCCCGGCGGGATGGGTGCGGGTTCCCGAGGCCCGTGAGCTGGAGACGGTCCGTGCCAGGTACGGGCTCCCCGAAAAGTTCATCCTCCAACTCGGCACGCTCGAACCCAGGAAGAACCCGCATGTGGTGGCTGAAGCCGCGCGTGCTCTCGGGGTTCCGATGGTGCTCGGAGGCGCTGGAACGGACGGGCCCGACCGCCCGCCGGGGACGATCGGTCTCGGATACGTCGACCGGACCGACGTGCCGGCCTTGTACCGCGCCGCCTCAGTCGTGTCCTACGCCTCCCGCTACGAAGGCTTCGGATTGCCGCCACTCGAAGCGATGGCGTGCGGTGCAGTCGTGGCCGCCAGCGCGGTCGGCGGGATTCCCGAGTCCGTCGGTCCTGGAGCGGTCGTTGTCGGTCGTGACACCGCCGAGCAGTGGACCCGCGTTCTCCGAGAGCTGTTGGAGGACGCCGACCGGCGTGCTGAACTCCGTACGGCGGCCGCGCGCGTCGTCCGGTCTCGGACGTGGCGGCATGTCGCGGAGGAAACACTGGCGGTCTACGACACCCTGACCTCCGGTGGATGAGCGCGCCGTGACCACCGCAACGGTCGTCCTGGTCAACGCCACGGGAATCAGATCGGGCGCCGAGAACGTCCTGGTCGACGTGGCCCGCCACCTCCACGCGTCAGGGCGTGACATCGTTCTCGTCAGTCCGCCGGGCCCCCCTCGTCGACGCATTCCCGGCCTGTGCCCGGCACGTGGCCATCCCAACCCTCGGGCTCGAAGGCCGCGGGGGAGTCGGACGACTGGTCGGGATCGGCCGGGTGGTGGCCCGCTGGATACGCGCGGGTCGGATCCTGCGGTCGGTCACCAAAGAGCACGACGTCGTCGTCGTCAACTCCCTGTTCGCCCTCCCCGCCCTCCCCGCTGCATTCCCCCGTCCCCGCCGCACCGGGGTAACCACCTGGTTGGTCCATGACACGGTCGTCAGCCGCAAGCAACAAGTCGCTGTGGCCGTCGGCGCGGCGAGATTGCGGCGTGCGGTGGCTGTCTCTGAGGCCACCGCGGCGTCCATACGGCCTCAGATCCCGGATGTGGTCGTCCGGCCAAACGGCGTGCGTATCCCCCGGGATATCGTCGCCACGACCGACCGCGCACCCGTGGTGGGTATTCTCGCCGCGCTGACGCCCTGGAAGGGGCAGGACATGCTGCTCGAGGCAATCGCACTATGCCCCGGAGTCACGGTGGAGATCGCGGGAGGCGCGTTGCCCGGTGAGGAGGAGTACGCGCAAGCGCTCCGCGAGCGGGCGGAGCGGGCCGATCTACGAGGCAGGGTCACATTCCTGGGCTATGTTGACCGGGCGGAAGTTCTTGGCCGCTGGGCGATCGCGGTATCGGCGTCCGTGCTGCCCGAGGCCGGCCCGCTGGGCGTGCTCGAATGCATGGCCGCCGGGCTCCCGGTGATCGCCACCGACCACGGGGGAGCGGCGGAGTACCTCGCCGATGGGGCTGGGGTGCTGGTGCCACCCGGCGACCCGCTCGCACTCGCGCGAACGGTGTCCGACCTTCTCGTCGACACTCAGCGACGGAAGGAGATCGCCGAGACGGCTAGAAAACGTGTGGCGAGACAGTACGATCTCGAACGCACGCTCCCCGCGATGGTGGCGGCGCTCACCGCCGGATGATCTGCTTTGGTTGCGGTGGGAGCATCCACGGTGACACCCAGGACGCTTGCCGGGGCGCAGGCCACACCGCGTGGCTCCAACTGTTGCCTGGCTCGCGGGATATCAGAAGAGGCGGACCCGCCGGGACGGCCTGATGCGGATGCGGTCCTGCGCCCACAACGATGCCCTACGCCCACCGCACGTTCTCCCAAACCGCACCTGGCGGTGCATCCACCAGGGCTTACGCCAGACCCCTGCCTCGTTCCGCAAACTCATCCGCCAGAACCACGTGTTCGCCTGGCTCGCCCCCAAGCTCCAGGCACCCGTCCTGACCGAAAGGTCCACTGGCGCGGACCACGTCGTCACTGGAATGCGGCTCCAACATGACCCCGACGGAGCCTTGCCTCGCCAGCACCGAGGGCTACCCGCAGAGCACGCCAGACGGGCCACTGAACGGAAACTCGACAGCCTGACCTCACACCCGCCTGAGCTGTGGAGCCTCGTCCGCCCGGAGCACTACAACCCGCCGCCACGGCGATCACCACACGTCGACGACGACTCCGTCGGCCCCGTCACGGGCACCGACTTCAGCTGGGAAGACGGCAACGGAATCCAGAAAGGCTGGGGCGGACGAACCGGCCACTAACCGACCCCGACACGCCGAAAGCCATACACACATTTTGGCCCATACACACATTTTGGCCTTTAACCCACGCTCGGAGCCGTCCACTCTCATGGCCGATAGCCCGACAAAGAAGCACCCCGGCCAGAGGCCGGGGTGCTTGGTGTGGTGCGCGATACTGGGATTGAACCAGTGACCTCTTCCGTGTCAGGGAAGCGCTCTCCCGCTGAGCTAATCGCGCGCGACTCTCCGTCCGGCTTGCGCCGACGTGGAGGTGGAGACGGGAATCGAACCCGTGTTGACGGCTTTGCAGGCCGCTGCCTCACCACTCGGCCACTCCACCGCTAAAGGTATCGAGCCTGGTGAGGACAACCTGGCTCCTCGATCCCTCCGAGCGGATGACGGGATTCGAACCCGCGACCCTCACCTTGGCAAGGTGATGCGCTACCAGCTGCGCCACATCCGCATCGCGTTCCGGTTCGCTGTGCGCTCTCCGGGCTGCGAGAAAGAACATTAGCCGACGCCGAACGGAGAACACAAATCGGGGCTTGGAAATACCGCTTCACCTGCTCGTAAGTCGATTCTGTGACGGTTGGCGTCCAGTCGCATCCGGGAGCTGCTGAACGGCTGTGGCACCCAGAGTTCACGAATCCGCCGGGGCACGGGTGGTGCCGCTGCGGCCGGGGACACCGTCCGCAGCCGAGGCGTGGACAGTGGCGATGTACTGGCCCACGATCCTTCCGCGGCCCATGCCGACGAACCGCGTCGAGCCGGACGCGTTGATGGCCGTGTTCTCGCCGGTGAGAAGACGTGTCCAGGCCCGAATTGGGCCGTGGGAGTCTGCTTGCTACAGTGTTCCAGTGCCAAGTCGGAATCAGCCGACATGCGAGGTCCTATAGCTCAGCGGAAGAGCGCTCCGTTCACACCGGAGAGGTCACTGGTTCGAACCCAGTTAGGACCACAACAGAGACAAAGCCCCTCCCGGACATCCCCGGAGGGGCTTCGTCGTTCGCGAAGCCCAGTTCCACTCTCCCAGAGGCGTCTGTCGAACACGGCACCGGACACCCCGCGTGCGCCGATCTGGCGGTCGGCCTCCACATCCTGTCGGACGCCGTCCGTGACGTCGTTCCCCACCGTGAGGCGGTCCACAGCGCAACGCTCCCTCTGTGGCCGGGGTGCCCGACCGGCCCGGGTAGCATGGACCAGCCCGGCCCGAGCATGTGCCGGGCGCGTCAGTACGGGGGACCACATGTCTCTCGACGTTCACCGCCCGAGGAGATCGCAGCCAGTGTCCGAGAAGCGCCAGCCGGAAGCAGATGTCGACGTGACGGGCGCGGCCGCACTGACGACCGTGATCCCGGGAGGCGAGCCTGCGGGCAAGATCCTCGCCGAACGTGAGCTCCAGTCCAGGGGCGGTCCCGAGACGATCGTGGTGGTGCGAGATCCCGAGGGGAACCTCCGGGACCTGTCATGGGCGCCTGAGGCGGATACCGAGGTCGAACTCGTCCGCGCCGACTCCGAGGACGGCCGCGCCGTTATCCGTCACTCCTGCGCCCATGTGCTCGCACAGGCTGTCCAGGACAAGTTCCCGGAGGCCAAGCTGGGCATCGGCCCGCCTATCGAGAACGGCTTCTACTACGACTTCGACGTGGCCGAGCCCTTCACCCCCGAGGATCTCAAGGATCTCGAGAAGCGGATGAAGAAGATCATCAAGGCCGGCCAGCGTTTCTCGCGCCGCGAATACGCCTCGCTCGATGAGGCCCGCGCCGAGCTCGCCGATGAGCCGTACAAGCTCGAACTGGTCGAGGACAAGGGACGGGCCGACGCCGGCGACTCACACGGTGCCGAGGCGATCGATGATGCGGAGATCATGGAGGTCGGGGCTGGCGCACTCACGGCCTACGACAACCTGAACCCGCGCACCGGCGAGGTCATCTGGTCCGATCTGTGTCGCGGTCCGCACACACCCACCACGAAGTTCATCCCGGCGTTCACGCTGACCCGCTCGTCCGCCGCCTACTGGCGCGGGGATCAGCAGAACGCCGGTCTCCAACGCATCTACGGCACCGCCTGGGAGTCCACCGAGCAGATGGACCTGTACCTCGATCGCCTCGCAGAGGCCGAGAAGCGGGACCACCGGCGCCTGGGTACCGAACTGGACCTGTTCAGCTTCCCGGACGAGATCGGCTCCGGGTTCCCGGTGTTCCACCCGCGCGGCGGCATCATCCGCAACGAGATGGAGCAGCACTCGCTCAAGCGACATCTCGCTGCGGGGTACTCGCTGGTCAACACGCCACATATGACCAAGGGAGACCTGTTCCGCAAGTCCCAGCACCTCAGCTGGTACTCGGAGGGCATGTTCCCGCCCATGATCGTGGATGCGGAGTATGACGCCGACGGCAACGAGACCAAGCCGGGGCAGGACTACTACGTCAAGCCCATGAACTGTCCGATGCACAACCTGGTGTTCGACTCACGGGGTCGTTCATACCGTGAGCTGCCGTTGCGGATGTTCGAGTTCGGCACCGTGTACCGGTACGAGAAGTCCGGCGTGATCCACGGTCTGACCCGCGCACGCGGGTTCACCCAGGACGACGCGCACATCTACTGCACCGAGGAGCAGATGGAGGGCGAGATCGCCTCGGTGCTCTCGTTCATCATCTCGCTGCTGCGCGACTACGGGCTGAACGATTTCTACCTCGAGCTGTCGACCAAGGATCCCGAGAAGTACGTGGGCGGCGACGAGCTCTGGGAACGGGCTACCGAGACACTGCGACGGGTGGCCACCAATTCGGGTCTCGAACTCGTTCCGGACCCCGGTGGAGCGGCCTTCTACGGCCCCAAGATCTCGGTCCAGGCCCGCGACGCGATCGGTCGTACCTGGCAGATGTCCACTGTCCAGCTGGACTTCAACCTGCCCGAGCTCTTCGACCTGACCTACAACGCGGCGGATGGCACCCGGAAGCGTCCGGTGATGATCCACCGCGCGTTGTTCGGCTCGATCGAGCGGTTCTTCGCGGTCCTGCTCGAGCACTACGCCGGTCTGTTCCCGGCGTGGCTGTCCCCCGTCCAGGTTGTCGGCATTCCCGTCGCCGAGGCACACGAGAAGCACCTCGAGGACATCATCGACGAGCTGCGGGGTCGGGGCATCCGCGCCGAGCTGGACCTGGCCGATGAACGGATGCAGAAGAAGATCCGCAACCACACCACGGGCAAGGTTCCGTTCATGTTGCTGGCCGGCGACCGTGACGTGGAGGCCGGTGCCGTGAGCTTCCGCTTCCCGGACGGCACACAGCTCAACGGGGTGTCGCGCAACGCGGCGATGGACAAGATCCAGCACTGGATCTCCTCCCGGCGCAACGACGTCCCCACTGCGGAGCGGGTATGACCGGCGGGGGTTCGGCGTCCACCGAGACGTACCGGCAGTACGGGGTCGGGCAGGACCGCCTCCAGCTGTTGTGGGCGCCGTACCGCATGTCCTACATCGCCGAATCCCGGACCGAGCCGGCCGAGGGGATGACAGGGGAGCCGTTCCTGGACATCCCGCGGATGAGCGACGAGGACGGGCTGGTCGTCGCGCGCGGCGAGCATGTGTATGTGGTCCTGAACCTCTATCCCTACAATCCGGGTCACTCGATGGTGGTGCCCTATCGCAAGGTGGCCAACCTCGAGGATCTGGACGACGACGAGGCCCGGGAGATGATGTCCTACACGCAACACCTGCTGAGGGTCATCAAGTCGGTCTCGAATCCGGATTCGTTCAACGTCGGACTGAACCTCGGCAGTGCGGCCGGCGGATCACTGTCGGAGCATCTGCACCAGCACGTGGTCCCGCGATGGATCGGGGATGCGAACTTCATCACCGTGACAGCGGGCACCAAGGTCCTGCCGCAGTTGCTCCGGCAGACCCGGCAGCTGCTGGCCGACGCATGGCCCGACGCGCCATCCGCGCCCCAACACACCTGACGAGCGGGAGAGACATGCTCAGCGAGTACGGCCGGTCCGGCGTGACGAAGGTGGCGCACCCGTTCGCCACCTTTCTCGTCCGCCTGGGCGTCACGGCCAACGGGATCACACTCACGGGCCTGATCCTGACCTGTGCTGCCGCGGTCGGACTCTTCGGCACCGGGCAGCTGGTAGCGGGTGCGATCGTCATCGCGCTGTGCACCCTGCTTGACCTCCTGGACGGGGCGGTCGCGAGGGCCGGGGACGGCGGATCGCCGTACGGTGCGCTCGTCGACGCCGTCTCCGACAGGGTGGCGGACGGCGTCATACTGGGGTCGCTGGTGTGGTGGCTGGTCGCCACCGAGCCGGACAACCGGTACACACTGATCATGCTGCTGGCCTGCATGGTGCTGTCCCAGGTGGTCTCGTATTCCAAGGCCAGGGCGGACGCCGGCGG
>CAMNYG010000018.1 GCA_946570335.1 uncultured Dietzia sp.
GAGATCTTCACCGCCGGACTGTCCGATGCGCTGTTCGCGCTCGGGCTCGTCGCGGCCGGGGCCGCCGTGTTGCTGCTGTTCATCGCGCCCGGTCGTGAGTACGTCGCCCAGGGCGACCCGGCTGGCGCGGGCGACGTCGACCTCGACGCCGACGTCGAGGCGCGGCCGACACCGGGCGGTGAGTCACACAGTGCAGCGTTTCCCCAGGGCGGATCGCCGAATCGGCTGACGGACTGACTCCACGCGTCACGGGTGGAGCGCCGCTACGCTCCGTTGCGTGCCTCGAACCGAACGGTCACCGCCTTGAACCCCGGCGTGTTGGACTCCCGAGCCACGTTCTCCCGGTGCACCAGGTTGTTGGCCTCCGGGAAGTAGGCGGCGCAGCAGCCACGGGCCGTCGGGTAGGAGATCAACCGGAACTCGTCCGCCCTGCGCTCGCTCGTCACCCCGTCCGAGCCCTCGAACACGCTCACCACATCCACGAGCTGACGGTCCTCGAACCCGAGTTCGCGCAGGTCGTCGGGGTGGACGAGGATCACGCGCCGCCCCTCCGAGATCCCCCGGTAGCGGTCGTCGAGCCCGTAGAACGTGGTGTTGTACTGGTCGTGCGACCGCAATGTCTGCAGGATCAGGTAGCCCGCCGGGGCCTCGAGCCACTCCAGCTGCGACACGGTGAAATGCGCCCGACCCGACGCGGTGGAGAACGTGCGGCTGTCGCGGGGCGGGTTGGGAAGGACGAATCCCGACTTCTGCCGGACCCGCCGGTTGTAGTCCTCGAACCCGGGCACGACCCGAGAGATGTGGTCCCGGATCACGTCGTAGTCCTCGGCCATCGCACGCCAGTCCACCACGTGGTCGTGGCCCAGGATCGCCTCCGCCATGCCGGCGATGATCTGCGGCTCACTGAGCAACTGCTCCGACACCGGCTCGAGCCGGCCCTGGGAGGAGCGGATCACCGACATCGAGTCCTCCACCGACACGAACTGGGCGCCGGAGGGGTGGCGGTCGTCGCGGTCGGTGCGGCCCAGCGTCGGCAGGATCAGCGAGGTCTGCCCGTGCACCACGTGCGAGCGGTTCGGTTTGGTGGATACGTGCACCGTCAACCCGGTTCGCTGCATCCCGCGCTCCAGGACGTCGGTGTCCGAGCAGGCCTTGGCGAAGTTGCCGCCCATGGAGACGAACACGTCCACGTCACCACGTTCGAACGCGGTGAGCGTGTCCGTCGAGTCGTAGCCGTGCTCGCGCGGTGAGGTGATGCCGAACTCGGCGTCGAGCCGGTCCAGGAAGTCTGCCGTCGGCTTCTCCCAGACCCCCATCGTGCGATCGCCCTGCACATTGGAGTGGCCGCGTACCGGGCATGCGCCCGCGCCCGGCTTTCCGAAGTTCCCCTGCAGCAGCAGGAGGTTGAGGATCTCGCGCAGCGTATCCACCGAGTGCGGCTGCTGCGTGATCCCGAGCGCCCAACAGACGATCGTCGCCTTCGAGTTGACCAGCAGTGTCGCCAGTCGCTCGATCTGGAAGCGGCTCAGTCCGGTCGCTCGTTCGGTGACCTCCCAGTCGACCTCGGCGCGCGCGGCCGCGTACTCGGCGAACCCGGCGGTACGGGACTCGACGAACTCGTGGTCCACCACGGAGCCCGGCGCGGCCTCCTCGGCCTTGAGCAGGAGGTGGCCGACGGCCTGGAACAGCGCGAGGTCTCCGCCCACCTTGATCTGTAGGAAATTGTCCGCCATGGGCTCGCCGCCGCCCTCGACCAGGTTCTTGACGATTCCGGTCGGGGACTGGGGGTCGGCGAAACCGAGCAGACCGGCCTCGGGTAGCGGGTTGACGGCCACGACGTGCGCACCGCGTCGGCGCGCGTCCGCCAGCGCGGAGAGCATGCGTGGGTGGTTGGTGCCGGGGTTCTGGCCGACGACGAGGATGACCTCCGCATGCTCGAAGTCCTCCAGTGACACGGTCCCCTTGCCGATGCCGATGGTGGGGGTCATGGCCGAGCCCGAGGACTCGTGGCACATGTTCGAACAGTCGGGCAGGTTGTTGGTGCCCAAGCTGCGGGCCAGCAGCTGGTACATGAACGCCTGCTCGTTGGCGGTGCGTCCCGAGGTGTAGAAGACACACCGGTCCGGTGTGGTGGCGTGGACATGCTCGGCGATCAGGGCGAAGGCCTCCCGCCACGAGATCGGCGAGTAGTGGTCGTCGCCGGGCCGGATCACCACGGGCTCGGTGATGCGCCCCTGGTTACCCAGCCAGTACTCGGTCTTGTCCTGCAGCGCGCTGATGGGGTTGTCGGCCCACCACCGCGGCGTGACGACGCGGGTCGTGGACTCCTCGGCCACGGCCTTGGCGCCGTTCTCGCAGAACTCGGCCGGTTTGCGGGGGCCGGTGATGGACTCGGGCCACGCGCACCCCGGGCAGTCGACGCCGCCCCGGTGGTTGAGCCGGGCCAGTGCACGGGTGGTACGCAGCACGCCGGCCTGCGAGATGCCGCGTTCGAGCGCCACCGACACCGCCTTCGCCCCGGCCGCACTGGTCTCGGGGGCGTTGACCCGCAGGTCGGCCTCGTCGATATCGGCCACGGGTGCGGCCCGGCGGATACGGGGGATCAGGCTCATGTCCCCCATTGTGCGTCGGAACGCACCAGGTTGCAGCCGGTGTCCGGGCTGTGGGCCCCTGTCAGTGGGCGCGGGGTGTGGCCGGGGCGGATCAGTCGTGGATGCGGCCGGGGTGGGCGTACACGGTCGCGCGGTCCTCTCGGCTGAAGCCGACCAGCGTCACACCCGAGTCGACCGCGAGGTCCACCGCGAGCGAGGACGGCGCGCTGACCGCCGACAGCGCGGGGATCCCCGCCATCGACGCCTTCTGCACGAGTTCGAACGACGCCCGGCCGGAGACCTGCAGGATGGTGTCGTGCAGCGGCAGGCGTCCCTCACGAAGGGCCCATCCGACGACCTTGTCCACGGCGTTGTGCCTGCCCACGTCCTCGCGCAGACAGAGCAGATGCCCGTCCGGGGCGAACAGTCCGGCGGCGTGCACCCCTCCGGTCTTGTCGAACACGCGCTGGTGCCGGCGCAGTCGCGCGGGCAGGGACAGCAGGACCTCCCGGGTGACCAGCGGCTCCGCCGGGCCGAGCGGGAAGTGGGTGGCGCGGCGTACCTCGTCGATCGAGTCCACGCCGCACACCCCGCACGCGCTGGTCATGGCGGTGGCCCGGGCGGACCGGACTTCGGGGACGTCGGGGGAGATCGACAGCGTAAGGGTGTTGTAGTCCTGTTCGGAACGCCCGCTGACCGTGGTGCAGTAGCGCATCTCCGGCAGGTGGTCGCGGTCCCAGATGGCACCTTCGGAGACCAGGAGTCCTGCGGCCAGGTCCATGTCGTCACCGGGAGTCCGCATGGTCACGACGAACGGCTCCCCGTGGACGCGGATCTCGAGCGGCTCCTCGACCGCGAGGGTGGTCACCTCACGCCTGGTGTCAGCCCCGGCGATGATCCTCTGCGCGGGGTGACGAGTTGTCCGCCGTCCCATGGTCGACGAGCTTAGCCGTTGTCGCTGACCTGCTGCGGAGCAGCAGTGCGGTGAGCACCACGGCAACCAGCCAGATCAGCGGGTACACATTGGTGATGGTGGCGAAGACCACCGGCGGGATGTCGCCACCGAGCATGAACAACCCCATCGCGACCCAGCGGTCGTTCGGGAAGTTGGTGTCCGGGAAGCTCTGCACCCAGTTCGCGGCGGCGGCCCACAGTAGCGGCGGTAGGAGCCATACGTACCAGCGGCGGGCGGCGAGTGCGTAGTGCACCGTCAGGACCAGCAGCGGGACCAGCCACACCCAGTGGTGCCCCCAGGTGAACGGCGAGACCATGGTCATGGTCATCCCCGCCAGTGTCAGGCCCAGGAGCCGGTGACCGGCGCGATGGGCCAGCAGTCCCACCCCCAGACCGGCCGCCGCCACCAGGACGGCCCCGACCAGCCAGGCCCAGGTGGGGGCCATGTCCAGCCCCGCCAACCGCGCGATGCTGCCCCGCAACGACTGGTTGGCGACCAGCGAGTCCTGCCCGATCCGCTGGGAATCGAACAGGGTCCCGGACCAGTAGCGCACCGCGTCGCGGGGGATGAGCAGGAAGCCCAGTGCCACGGTGCCGAGGAACGTGAGCCCGGAGACCACGGCCATCCGCCACCGGCCGGTGAGGACCCAGTACGCCCAGAAGAACGCCGGGGTGAGCTTGATCCCGGTCGCCAGCCCCGAGCCGATGCCCGCCCAGCGGCGTCCGGAACGCCAGGCCAGGTGATCGGCCAGCACCAGAACCAGCAGCAGGACGTTGATCTGACCCAGCCACAGGGTGGTGCGCACCGGCTCCAGGGACAGCGAGATCACGGCCAGGCAGAGCGCGACCTGGGCGGTCACGTGATCAGAGCGGTAGCCCAGGGCCCGGAAACACATGCGGACGGCAAGGTAGAGGAGTCCGAGCGTCAACACGGCCCACCCGGCCTCCATGAGCCGCGGGGTGACCTGGGTCAGCGGCGTGAACAGCAGACCGGAGAACGGAGGGTAGGTGAACGGCATCGGGGCGTAATAGCGTCCCGAGTCGTCCCCGGACAGCAGCCCTTCGTAGAGAGGGATCCCGTTGAGGACCGCGTGACCGCCCCACCGGTACACGTTGATGTCCAGGAGGTTGCCCGAGATCCCCCACCACGGGGTCCGCTCGTCCGGTGCGCGCAGCACCATGATCACGGAGGCCAGCGCCAGGAGCGCGAGTGGTCCACGGAGCCAGATGGTGGTGGGCAGTGTTCGCATCGGGTCAGAGCCTATCCCGACTCGGTCCCCTGCTCGAGATGATCAATGCTGATGAGACCGCCACTTCCGCTGGGAGCCTACGCTGGTCGATGCGCAGCAGCGGGGTGGCGGCCTCATCAGGGCCCCGGGCCGGGCCGACCTAGATATAGATGGCGGGGTCGATGTAGAACTGCGCCTCGCGCAGCTCCTCCTTGCTCGACCCGGCAGGCTTGGCGACACCCGGGATGCCCACGACGATGGAGTCGGCGGGGGCGTCCTTGACCACCACGGCGTTGGCTCCGACCGACGAGTCGTCGCCGATCTCGACCGGTCCGAGGATCTTCGCCCCCGCGCCGACTGTCACGCGGTCGCCCAACGTGGGGTGACGCTTGGTCTGCTTGAGCGAGACGCCGCCGAGGGTGACACCGTGGTAGATCATGCAGTCGTCGCCGATCTCGGCCGTCTCACCGATCACGACACCCATCCCGTGATCGATGAAGAACCGCCGCCCGATCGTCGCGCCGGGGTGGATCTCGATGCCGGTGAGGAACCGCGCGAACTGCGACAGGACGCGGCCCGCCGTGCGGCCGGGCCCGCCCGCGTTCCACATGCGGTGCGACAGGCGGTGGATCCAGACGGCGTGCAGACCGGAATAGACGACCGCGTTCTCTACATCTCCCCGGGCGGCCGGGTCGTGCGCGCGCGCCGCGGCGAGGTCCTCACGCAGTGTGCGGAAGAGCCCCGCCGGGCGGTCATCGGTGCCTGACATCAGTCCCGGTAGTCCTCGAACAGCATCGTGGAGACGTAACGCTCACCGAAGTCGGGGACGATCACCACGATGTTCTTGCCGGCGTTCTCCGGGCGCTTGGCGACCTCGAGGGCCGCCCAGACATTGGCGCCCGAGGAGATGCCGCACAGGATGCCCTCCTTCTGGCCGAGCTGCTTGCTGACGGCCAGCGAGTCCTCGAGGGTGGCGGTGATGATTTCGTCGTAGACCTCACGGTCGAGGATCTCGGGGACGAAGTTCGCGCCGAGGCCCTGGATCTTGTGCGGGCCGGCCTTGCCCTCGGACAGCACCGGGGAGTCCTTGGGCTCGACGGCGATGACCTTCACGTCCGCCTTCTTGCTCTTCAGGAACTGGCCGGCGCCCGAGATGGTGCCGCCGGTGCCGATGCCGGCGACGAAGATGTCGATCTCGCCGTCCGTGTCCTCCCAGATCTCCGGGCCGGTGGTGCGGCGGTGCACGTCGACGTTGGCCGGGTTGGCGAACTGGCGGGCCAGCACGGCGTTCTCGCGGGTGTCGGCGACCTCCTGGGCCTTGGCGACCGCACCCTTCATGCCCTCGGAACCCGGGGTGAGGATGAGCTCGGCGCCGTAGGCGCGCATCACGGCGCGACGCTCGACGGACATGGTGTCCGGCATGACGATGACGGCCTTGAAGCCGCGGGCCGCCGCGACCATGGCCAGCGCGATGCCGGTGTTGCCGGAGGTGCCCTCGACGATCGTGCCGCCCGGCTTGAGTCCGCCCGAAGCCACGGCGTCGTCGATGATGGCCGCGCCGATGCGGTCCTTGACGCTGTTCGCCGGGTTGCCCGACTCGAGCTTGGCGATGACGTTCGCCTGGAGGCCCTCGGTGAGCGAGTTGAGACGGACCAGTGGGGTACGGCCGATGGTCTCGGTGATGTCGGAGTAGATCTGCGCCATAGTGCGTTCCGTTCTGAAGATATTGAACCGATCTGTCTATTGCGCAGTCTACGTGATGCCGCGGCATGACACGAGTGCACTATCGGGAAATGCTCCCCTGATTGCCACAGGAACCCACACTGTCGATAATTGAGTGCGCTCCATTTCGTCGTCGTCCGAAAGGCCGCATCCGGCATGCGCGAGATCACCGTCCCCGCCCACCGAACCTTCACAGGCTCCGATCTGATTCCGGTGGTGGCTCGAGGGCGCGCCACCACGAACCCGCGGGCGATCCCGTTCGAATACCACGACGGCGACCGGTGGCGGCCCGTCTCGAACGCCGAACTCGTCGAGCGGGTGGACAAGATCGCGGCCGGGCTCATCGCCTCCGGCGTCGAGCCCGGAGACCGGGTGGCGCTCATGGCCGGAACCCGCCTCGAATGGGTCCTGGTCGACCTCGCCGTCTGGACCGCCGGGGCCATCACCGTGCCGATCTACCCCTCGTCCTCGGCCGGACAGCTCGAATGGATCCTCGACGACTCCGCGGCCAAGGTCCTCGTGGCCGAGAACGAATCCCACGTCGTCGTCGTCGGAGACGCCGACATCCCCGACACCTGCACCCGGATCCTCTACATCGACGACGGTGCCCTCGACACCCTCGAGACCGACGGCGAGGCCGTCGAGGCCGAGACCCTCGACGCCGCGCTGGCCACCCTCGAGCCCGACACCCCGGCGTCGATCATCTACACCTCCGGCACCACCGGCCGCCCCAAGGGCTGCGTGATCACCCACCGCAACCTCCTGTCGGAGTGCCACGCACTGCTCGACCACCCCATCGGGTCCATGGCACAGCAGGGCAAGAAGACCCTGATGTTCCTCCCCCTGGCCCACGTGCTCGCCCGCGCCGTGACCTACACCGTCTACCTGGGCGACGCGACCGTCGGGTTCTGGGACGACACCTCCACCATCCTCCCGCGCTTCGCCGACTTCCGACCCCACATGATCCTCGGCGTCCCGCGCGTGTTCGAGAAGGTCCGCGACGGGATCGCCGCCAAGGCCGGCGCCAAGGGAGCCCTGCAGAAGGGCATCTTCGAGCGCGCCGAGGCGATCGCCATCGAGGCCAGCCAACTGCGCGGTGGCGACGGACTGAACGACGCCCGCCGCCCCTCCCTGCTGCACACCGCCCAGCACAAGGCCCTCGACCTGGCCGTCTACAAGGCCGTCCGCGACGCGCTCGGCGGCCGGTGCGAGTACGCCATCTCCGGCGGCGGCGCCCTCCCCGACCGCATCTCGCACTTCTTCCGCGGCCTCGGCGTCCCCATCTACGAGGGCTACGGCCTCACCGAGAGCACCGCCGCCGCCACCGTCAACGGACCCGGCTGCCAGCGCATCGGCACCGTCGGCCGACCCGTGGCCGGCACCAGCGTCCGGATCGCCGCCAACGGCGAGGTGGAACTGGCCGGAGAGCTGATCTTCGACCGCTACTGGAACAACGAGGAGGCCACCGCCGAGGCCATCCGCGACGGCTGGTTCGCCACCGGAGACCTCGGCTCGCTCGACGCCGACGGGTACCTGACGATCACCGGTCGCGCCAAGGAGATCATCGTCACCGCCGGCGGCAAGAACGTCGCCCCGGGCCCGATCGAGGACGGGATCCGCGCGCATCGCCTGGTCGGGAACGCGGTCCTCATCGGCGAGGGGCGCAAGTTCGTCTCCGCGCTGATCACCCTGGACGAGGTCGAGCTGGAGAACTGGGCGGCCGAGAACGGCCACGGCGGCGAGCCGGCTGATCGCCTGGTCGACGACCCCGCGCTGCGGGCCGAGATCCAGTTCGCCGTGGATGACGCCAACCGTCAGGTCTCGCAGGCCGAGGGCGTCAAGAAGTTCGTCGTGCTGCCCCGTGACTTCTCCGAAGAGGCGGGGGAGCTGACGGCGACGCTGAAGGTGAAGCGGCACGTCGTGGTCGAGAACTACGCCGACCAGATCGAGGGCATGTACGCCTGATCAGACCGAGACGTGAGCGTTTGGACCCTGTGGCAGGGTCCGGGCGCTCCGGCGTTCGCCAGGACTTACTTGGCGTACAGGTTCTCGATGTCGTCCGCGAACCGGTCGTGCACGACGTTGCGCTTGAGCTTGAGCGTCGGCGTGAGTTCGCCGCCCTCGACCGAGAACTCGGCGGCGAGGATCTTGAACTTCCGGATGGATTCGGCGCGGGAGACGGACTTGTTGGCCCGGTCCACCGCGTCCTGCACCGCGCCCACCAGGTCGCCGTCCTGGAGCAGGTCGGCCACCTCGCCGGTCTTGCCGTGCTTCTCGGCCCACCCCGGGAAGGTCTCCTGGTCGATGGTGACGAGGGCGGCGATGTAGCTGCGGTTGTCGCCCACGACGACTGCCTGGCTGATCAGCGGATCGGAGGTGAGCAGGTCCTCGAGCTGTGACGGCGAGACGTTCTTGCCGCCGGCGGTGACGATGAGGTCCTTCTTGCGGCCGGTGATCGTCAGGTAGCCGTCGGCGTCGAGCTCGCCGATGTCACCGGTGTGGTACCAGTCTCCGGTCCACGAATCGGCATTGGCCTGCGGGTTCTGCCAGTACCCCTTGAACAGGGTCTTGGCCTTGGCCAGCACCTCGCCGTCGTCGGCGATCTGGATGGTCACACCAGGGATCGGCGTGCCGACGGTGCCGATCTTGGCCGCGTTGATCGGGTTGACGGTGAGGACGCCCGACGACTCGGTGAGGCCGTAGCCCTCGAGGAGGTCGAAGCCCGCACCCCGGTAGAAGTGGCCGAGGCGGGCGCCGAGGGGACCGCCGCCGGAGATGACGCGGTCACACTCGCCCCCCAGGGCCTCGTGAAGCTTCGAGTAGACGAGCTTGGCGAACAGCTTCTGCTTGAGGGACAGGCCGAATGACGGCGTGCCGCCGTTCTCCAGAGCCGTGGAGTAATCGATGGCGGTCTGCACCGCGGCCTTGAAGATCTTGGCCTTGGCACCGCCGGCGGTCTCGGCCTTGGCGGCGGCGGAGTTGTAGACCTTCTCCAGCACACGTGGCACGGACACCAGGAACGTCGGGTGGATCTCGGACAGTCGCTCGACGACCTTCGTCGTGTCGGGCTCGTGGGCCACGGCGACGCGCTTGTAGAAGCAGGCCACCTCGACGATGCGTGCGAGCACGTGGGCCAGTGGCAGGAAGATCAGGGTTCGACTGTTGGGTACGAACGCGTCCTGCAGGCGTTCCTCGACGGACATGACCACTCCGCCGAAGCCTCCGTGGACGATCTCGCAGCCCTTCGGGTTGCCGGTGGTGCCGGAGGTGTAGATGATCGCGCAGGTGTCCTCGTGGCCCGTCGCGAGCGAGGCCTTCTCGACCTCCTCGTCGGAGATGCCGGCGCCGGCCTCGGTGAGCTGGGCTACCAGGTCGTTCTCCACGACCAGGACGTCACCCTTCCAGTCGGTGCCCGAGGTGAGCACCTCCCGCAGCTCGAGATTCTCGACGATGGCCAGGGAGGCGCCGGAGTCCGTGAGGATCCAGTCGCACTGAGAGGACGAGGAGGTCTCGTAGATCGGGACGGTGATGGCGCCGACGACCCAGGACGCCCACGCGATGAGCGACCACTCGTAGCGGGTGTGACTCATGATCGCCAGGCGGTCACCGGGCTTCACGCCGCGGGCGATGAGCCCCTTGGCCACGCCCTTGACCTCCTCCAGGTACTGGGCGCAGGTGACCTCCTTCCAGTCGCTGCCCACGAGACGCAGTACGGCAACCTCGTTCGGCGCCTCCTGGGCGTTCTTGAATACGAGCCGCCCGAGATTCTCGGCGGGGAACGGCTTGGCGGCGGGAGGGCTGGCGAACTCGGTCGTCATAGCGGTCCTTAGGTCATGTGTGGCCTGTGTCACTGATCAATTCTAGGGGGTCGGCGGTGGTTCATGGGGGTCGCCCTCTGGGTTAATTCTTATAATCCCGGCCCGGACGTGGCTCGTCGCACATCCGCGGCCCGGTGTGACGTTGGATACAGTAGGGGTATGGACGGAAGTGGGACGCCTCCTCCTGCGGATCAGAAGCTCGTCGACGAGTCGTGGGAGCGGAGTCGTCTGCTCGGCGTCGATCCGGTCTCGTCCGCCCCGCAGGTCGAGCTGGAGGGTGCGGACCTGTCGCGTCACGTGGCGGGACACCGGATGGCGTCAGTTCTCCCGGTCGTCGAATCCGTCCTCGTCCCCGGCGTGGTCTCCGGTGGGCACATCGTCGCCGTCGCGGACGAGCGGGGGCGACTTCTCCGGGTGATCGGTGACCGGGGGGTACGGTCGCGTGCCGAGTCGATGGCCTTCATCCCCGGCGCCGTCTGGACGGACGAGGCGGTCGGGGCCAACGCCCCCGGGCTCGCGCTGAAGCATGACACGGAGGTTCGTGTGCGCGGCTCCGAGCACTATCTCGAGCTCGCACAGGCGTGGAGCTGTACGGCGGCGCCGGTCCATGATCCCGCGACCGGGGAACTCATCGGCCTCATCGACGTCACGGGGCCGAGCAGTGCCGCCTCGGACCAGATGCTCGCCCTCGTCCGGGCCACCGCGATGCTCGCCGAGGGGGAACTGCGCACCGCGGCCGGACTCGTCGTGCCGCGGCGG
>CAMNYG010000019.1 GCA_946570335.1 uncultured Dietzia sp.
CGGTTGACGGGCACGATCTCGGCCACCGAGTTACACCACTCTATGGGGCACTACTATCGGCGGCCAGCAGTGCGTCGAGCTGGGCGTGTACGCCAGAATGGGACTGGGTCATCGCGTGGTGTGTCCCTTGCTGTGAGCTACTCGGCGGTAACTCATTGACAACTACGCGATGGCCCGCCCTCTGCAGCGGACCGCCACACCTTCGTCAGCCAGACCCCCGGCCCCGAAACCCCACCACTCCACGGGACTTACCCCCGGCCCCGCCAGGTGGCCTCGATCGCCTCCGGCAGTGTCCGCGTACACCTTGATATGTCGGTTTGGGGACAGGTTCATGTGTAGGTCGGTGTTCGGCGTTCCGTAGTTGTTCGCCGAGGTGGGTGGGCCACCCTTGGAGTCGTCTTCCGGCAAGTTGACGATTTCCGAAGGGTGGCCCACCCCCATGATCCTGGATCAGGAGTCCTGGATGAATATCCGACGTTTCAAACAGTTGCATGCCACCGGCATGACGTACGCCGAGATCGGTCGCGAGTGCGGCTGTGACTGGCGCACGGTACGCAAGTACTTGGCCGAGGATGCCCCGACGGCGCCCCCGTCGGCGCCCTCGCGCAAGGGCACGCAGAAGGTGGCCATCACCGAGGTGATCGCAGCGTTGATCGATGCGATGCTGCGGAGGGGCACGACGTCGACGACATGAGAGCGCGGGCGATGGCGGACCCCCGATCATCTGGGCCCGCCACGCCTGGTGTCCCGGCTACCCCTTGGGGCGCGCGATCCACTGGGTCCGTGGCGCGAATCCCCATTCCAGACGCCCGAGGCGGGACGGCGGGAGCAATTTTCTGAAGTCGGGGAGCCTGTCCTCAGCCAGTACGTCGTCATCGACCGCCACGGACACCACCTCGCCGAGTAGCAGCGTTCCGTTACCGACCTCGACTATGTCATGCCGACGACACTCAAGGGCGATGGGCGCCTCGGCCACGCGCGGCGCGGCTACTACGTCGGACGCCTCAGCGCGTACTCCGGCGACCTTGAATTCGTCGACGTCTGCGGGGAGAGGTGCGGACGTCTCGTTCATTACCTCCATCAGCGATTCCGTGCCGATATTGACAACGAACTCGCCTGTGTCGCGGATATTGCGCCACGAGTCCTTGTGCCCGAGCGAGGTCACGGACAGGATCGGGGGCTCACCTGACGCGACGGTAAAGAATGAGTATGGCGCGAGATTTCGGATACCGTCTGCGGAGAGTGATGAGATCCAGGCGATTGGCCGCGGAGCCACCGATGCGGTGAGCAGGGTGTAGAAGCCCCGGGGAGGCGCGGATTCCGGACTGTAGACGGTTCGCATGACCCCAGTTTGCGTGCCCGAAATCGGCTGTTCGAACGCAGTAGGTCGCCGGGGGTGAAGGCTGCTCACGTTCGGTCTCGCAACCAACGCCCGATCTCCCTGCCGGCGGCCGCCGCGGCGGTAGGCTCTCCCTCGAAGAGAGCGGCACCGAAGTGCTTGCCGCGCACCCTGACGTGTTCAACATCGCTTGTCCCGAGGGCAGCGACCATCGCAATCGCATCGGCGGGAAAGCACGCCTGGTCCCCCGTGATCTCGATAAACAGTGTAGGTACCTGGATAGCAGGGGCGCAGCGAATGAACCCGGCACGGCTGCTCAATCCTGACCAGGTGGACAACCACGCCTCGGGCGTGGTCAACCGCCCGAAGCCGACCACCCCGTAGTTGGTCAGGTCGGGTCGCGACCCGAACAGAGAGCCATAGGGGCGCAGGTTCGGATCGAGTGTCGGGTCCACGCACCGGAGATCCGCGTCGGTCCGGTACACCGTGATGAGCTCCGTGGCCAGCGCGTCCCGTCGGTCCGCGGGATCGCCGGACTGCTTGAATCTGCCCTGCGCCTCGCGGGCCCGCGCGACCCTCTCGCGGGCCTTGGCGTCGATCCGTGCGACACGGGCGCGTTGCGCGGCCCGGTACTCGTCGATGAACTCCGGGGAGTACACGCTCGGTTCCGGCGCCGGTGCGAATCCATTGCTCCCCGAGTACGGATCGAGCGCGGGGTCGACTGAACGCGGATCGTCCTCGTCGGTGACCGAGGGGTCGATCATCCTGAGCAGGAGTTCGCCCTGCCCCGGGTGTGGAGCCATCAGCACCATGAGGTCGGCCAACGGCATCTCGGCGTCGGGCAGAGGCACGGGCTTGCCGCCGGGGGTCGCGGAAAGACGCTGGGACGCAGGTAGTCCTGCCTGTTCGGCGTAGAACGCGGCCAGCGCGCCGCCGCCCGAGTGCCCGACCGAGACCACGGACGCGAAGCCCCGCTCCCGCAGGAAGACGTGTCCGGCGGCCATGTCCAGCAGGGCCTGCTCGTGCAGCAGAGTGAGGTCGTTGCCCATGGTCCTGCTGCCCTGCGTCCATACCGCGTATCCGCGCTTGAGGAACTCCGGAACCAGGACGTGATGGCTGAAGTCGTTCCGTGGGTGCATGAGGAACGCCACCGTGGTCGCTCCAGGCACCGTCCGCAGGAGTCCGGAGACGCTCGCGCCGTCGACCGTGGTGAGCTCGTGGGCGGTCACCGACGTCTCCGGTGGAGCATCGTCGGCGGCCAGGTAGCGACCCGCGCCCACCCGCTCCGTCGTGCTCATCGGGCCTCCACGCGCAGGGCGTCCTTGTCGTGCTGGGTGATCTTCGACGCCTCGAGACCGGCGATCGCGCTGTACCAGACGGCGTGGCGACACCCGGTGGCACGCCGGTCGATGACGATGGTGCCTTCGGCGGAGATCCGGAAGTACGGACCGACCTTGTCGACGGTGACCCCCTCCTCTCCCGACGCAACGCGGACCACTCCCTTGTTCTCCGGGACGTCGAGGACGTAGAGCCGGCTCATCGGTCCACCTCCAGAGCGGCGTGCTCCCGCTCCCAGGCGGCGGCCTTGTCCACGATCAGCTCCGCCTTGCGGGCCAGCAGCGTGTCCAGTGAGGCGTCTCCCGCGGACACCACATCGCACAGCGCCTCGAGGGTGAGCTGGGCGTCGAGGTCCTCCTGTGGGGTGACCGGGCGCAGAGCCCGCGTGATCTCCACCATGTAACCGTTGGGGTCGTGGGTGTAGATCGATTCGATGGTCTCGTGCATCACCTGCATCTCACACGGCCACTGCGAATCATCGAGGCGGCGTCGGTACTCGAGCAGGTCCTCCTCGCTGTCCACGTGGAGTGCGAGGTGGCGGGAGTTACGGAAGAACACGGGGACGTCCTCGTCGAACCTCGCCCAGGAATCGCCCGGCGCGCTCTGGTCGCCGTATGGCTGCAGGCCGAAGTAGTAGAAGAAGGCCAGCCGGTCGCCGTTGCCGATGTCAAAGAAGAAGTGGATGAAGTCGGGGTGCTTGTCCGGCCCCCAGCCGGCTGCGCAGATCGAGTGCACCACCGGGAACTTGAGAACGTCGCGGTAGAAGGTCACCGTGCCCACGGGATCGAAGGTGGGGAAGGCCGCGTGGTCGACTCCTCGCGACAGGTGTTGTTCGCTGTACTGGCTGGACATGTCGTCTCCTTTCGCAGACAGTCAGTGGGTGGTCTCGGCAGTGGCGTCGGCACGCAGGAGCGAACCGGCGCCGGGGATGTCGACGCGCGCGCCGACTGCTCTCAGGAGCTGGAACGCTCCGGCGGTGGCGGCGGTGATGACGGGGACGCCGAACTCGTCCTCGGCCGCCTGCACGAGGTCGAGTGAGGGCATCTGGACGCACGCCGAGAGCACGAGGACGTCGACTCCGCTGAGATCCAGGCTGCGCGCCGCCTCCATCACCTTCTCGCCCGGGATGCAGCCCACCTCGGCGTTGTCGGCGACCTCGAGGGCGCGCCAGTCGGTGACCTCCAGGCCTTCGTTCTCGAGGTAGGCGATCACCTGCTCCGCCAGCGGCCGCAGGTAGGGGGTGACCACGGCGATCCTCGTCGCACCCATGGCGGTCAGTGTGTCGACCAGTGCGCCGGCACTCGAGAGCGCCTGGGCCTCGGAGCCTCCCGCGGCGAGCTGCTCGGCTATCGAGAGCTCGGTATCACGGTGTGCGCCGGGGCCGGTCGACATGATGGCGACCAGGCATGCGTAGAGGATCGCATCGACACCGGCGTCGCCGAGCTCGATCACGCAGCGTTCCCGCTGGGCGTTCATCGCCCGCAGTTGCTCGGGGGAGACCGTCGTCATCCGCATACGGCTCGAATGGAACGTGAACTCCTCGTCCGGGTGGCGGGCCAGGATGCGGGGCATCTCCGTCTCGACGGTGACGTTCGAGCTGGGGACGACCAGTCCGATGCGTTTGGGTTTCTGGGTCACGCTGATCCTCCGGGTGCGAGCGGGTACACCCCCAGTGTTCGACATTGACGTAGAAAAGTCAACACTCGCGTCCAAGGCTGACGGGGTGGGCGTACAGCGCCGACCGCCAGCAGAACGACCGACGGCACCCCGCAAGAGGGTGCCGTCGGTCGGGTGGAGCTACGTGGCGTGTTTAGAGCAATGGCTCGAGTCGGTCGAGCCGATCACGGATCTCTTTGATCAGACCCGGGGCGCCGTCGGCGGCGTCCTGTGCCGGAAGGGACAGCATCCGCGTGACGAGCGTGTCGATCGTCGATGCGATCGACTCCATTCTCACGGCGTCTTCGGGCCGCACCCACCACGCCACCCAGTTACACATTCCGATCACGCTCAGTGCCGTGGTGCGCGAGTCCGTCGGGGCGAACTGGCCGGCGCGGACACCTTCCTCGATGATCGTCACCACCTCGCGCAGGACGCGCCGCTTGGCCTCGGCGTGATCAGTGCGGGCGGGCTCGGGCAGGACGGTCTCCGAACGATCGAGGATCCGGAAGCGGCCCGGATGCTGGACCCGTTGGCGGACCAGCTGTTCCGTGACCATGGAGATCTTCTCCGACGGGGTCAGATCGGGACGTTCGCGGAGCTCGCCGAGCACCTCCGCCAGGCTCTGCGAGACGCCCTCCACCAGCATCACCAGGAGGTCCTCTTTGCTGCTGAGGTAGTGATACAGCGCCGGCCGGGAGACCCCGACGGCATCGGCGATGTCCTGCAGGCTGGTCGCCTCGTATCCCTTGACCGCGAACAGTTCGGTCGCGGTGTCGAGCACCTCGCCGACGATCAGTTCCCGGCGTCGCCAGTTCGTCGTCTTGCCTGTCTTTTCCGCCGTTGACATGCCGACCACCCTACTCTCGGCGGAGCAACGGCCCGGTCCCGCGCACCGGGAGGTCAGCCCCGGACCGGGCAGGGGCAAGAGGCGGACCTCACTGCGTGAGGATCACAGCATCCGCGCGGCCGGTGGCCACCGCGGCGGCGGCTTCCGAGCGCAATGCGGTCGGTACCTCGACCACCACCGTGTGGCGCCCCTTCCACCGGACCCGCTCAGCGGTATCGATACGGGCTCCCACAGCGCGGGGGTCGTCGTCACCTCCCAGTACGACGACCTCCTCTGGGCACGAGCACAACTCCCTCGTGGCCTGTTCCCCTCCGGCCGTGTCGGACCAATGCAGCCGTCGTACTCCCTGTGCCGGGAGGTCGGAATCGGACAGGGTCCTGGACGGGGCCGCAAGGGCTCCGGCGGCAAGTGGTCGGGAGAGCACCCAGTCGTCGAGCATGTCGAGATCGCCCACGGGGGCGTCGCCGAGATGCTCGAGAGCCACCCGTGCGTTGTCCGGGTACTCCCGCGCGTAGTCCGAGACGCCGATGTTTCCGGCGCGGGTCATGTATGACAGCGCGATCTCTTCGGGGGTGTTCGTCATGCGTTCGCGGAAGGAGGTCCACCAGGCCTGTGATCGTGCGGCGAGATGCTTGAACCTGTCCACCCCGGGGCGGCGACGGGTCTCGTAGGCGGCGAAGGCTTCACCGACCTCGTCGTGCTCGGCGAGTGCGTCGGCCAGTGCAATGGCGTCCTCCAGGGCCAGTTTCGTACCCGAGCCGATGGTGTAGTGCGCGGTGTGGGCGGCGTCGCCGAGCAGCACCACGTTCCCCGCCGACCAGCGTTGCAGGGACACGGTCGGGAAGCGGGACCATCGAGTCCGGTTGGCCAGGAGGGGGCGGCCGCGGAGCTCGTCGGCGAACATCGCCTCCACGAGTTCGAGACTGCGCCAGTCCGACTCGCCGGGCTGCACCGCACGGTCGTTCTCGGCGAGGCCGGCACTGGCCCAGGTGGTCTCGTCCGCCTCGATGAGAAACGTGCTGCGGTCCTCGGCGTACGGATAGGCGTGAGCGACAAAGAGATCGTCCCCGTTCGAGCGCCACGCGAAGTTGGCGTTCTCCACGGCGAAGTCCGCACCGCACCACATGTAGTGGAGTGAGCCGTAGTCGACCGTGACGCCCAGCTCCTCCTGCAGTCCCTCCCGCGTGGCACTACGAGCGCCGTCGGCAGCCACGATCACGTCCGCCGTCAGCTCGGAGATGTCCACCTTGGTGCCCATTCTCAGGTCGACCCCCACCTCGTCGGTGAGCCGGGTGAGCACCTCGAGCAGGGTCGCTCGTCCGATCGCGAGGTTCCGCGCGCCGTGAAGATGGACCTCGCGGGCGCCGGAGCGCAACACCAGGTTGTGGCCGGCGTAGCTGGCCTGGCGCATCTGCTCTGCCATCTCCGGGTCGGCGGACGCGACGTTGCGCATCGTGGCTTCGGTCAGCCCGACCCCAAAGCCGAAGGTGCCGGTGCTCGACTCGGCGCGCTCATACACCGTCACGGTCGCCTCGGGTGAGCGCAGCTTGATCAATCGTGCCGCGGCCAGACCGGCGGGCCCGCCGCCGATGATCGCCACTGTCTTGTCGGTCATCGTCTTGATCCTTCCTACCGGGCGCCCGAGGTGGGGCTGTCATCGCGGAGTGCGGCGGCGATCCGCTCGCGCAGGTGCTTCTTGGAAACCTTCCCCACGTTGGACAGGGGGAACTCGGGGACGATCTCGACCCGCTCGGGAAGCTTGTACTTCGCGAGCCCATGGCCCAGGAGGAACTCCCCGAGCGAGGCGACCGTCGGTTCGGCGGCACCGGGTTCGATGATCAGGTAGGCGCATCCTCGTTCGCCGAGGACGGGATCGGGCATCGCGACCAGCGCGGCGTTGACGACGTCGGGGTGACGCAGGATCACCTCCTCGACCTCTTCGGCGTGGATCTTCTCCACCCCGCGGTTGATCACATCCTTGATCCGGCCCTCGATCGAGTACATGAGGACCCCGTCGACGTCGTGGGCTCGGGCGAGGTCGCCGGACCGGTAGAAGCCGTCCGGGCTGAAGGCGGACTGGTTGTGTTGCTCGGCCCGGTAGTAGCCGCGGATCGTGTAGGGGCCTCGGGCGCAGAACTCGCCGATCTCCCCGACGGGAGCGGGGTCGTCACTGCCGACCTCGGTGATGCGGACCTCGTCGGCAGGTGAGATCGGAGCTCCGACGGTGTGATGGCGGACGTCCTCGGTGGCATCGCCGGGAGTCAGCAGGAACATCCCCTCGGCCATCCCGAACATCTGTCGAACCGCGATGCCGAGCTCGTCTCGCAGGCGCTCGGACACTCCGGTCGGCAAGGCCTGGCCGCCGACGAGGAACTGCTCGATGCTGCTCAGGTCGGTCTGTCGGCTACGGGGCTCCTCCAACATGCGGACGGCCAATGCCGGCGGTACCAGGGGCATCGATGTGGGACGCTCCGACCCGATGAGGTCGAGGAGCTCGGGCACCGACGCCGACGGTGCCAGGATGAGCGTGGCTCCGCTGAGAAGGGCGGGTTGCACGGCAAGAGCGATCCCCGCGTTGTGCATGACCGGCAGCGGGTACAGGATGCGGGTGTCGGGCCCCCAATCCAGCGCCTCGGCCCACGCGCGTGAGTTGTAGACGTATTCCTCGTGCTGCCTGGGAGCGACCTTGGGCAGACCGGTCGTGCCGCCGGAGAGTTGGAACACCGCGATCTGCTCGGGATGCACGGGCTCGGGCGCCAGGGATCGGGAGCCGTTCTCGACGAGTTGCTCGAGGGTCGGGCCGTCGCCGATCGCCTCACCACGCGCAACGATCACCGTCGAGAGGGTGCCTGCGGAGTGCAGGTCGCGGGCGACTTTCAGGGTCTCGCCCCGACCGTGGTCCGCCTGCACGATCGTGGCGCGCGCGCCGACGTGCTCGGCCAGCGAGCCGATCTCGCGCGAGCCGTGTTGGGCCAGGGTGCACACGGGACGCAGTCCGGCGACGAGTGTGCCGAAGTAGGCGACGAGTGTCTCGGCGACGTTGCCCATCTGGAACATCACCGCCTCGCCGGGTTCGAGATCGGTGGTCGCCAGCAGCCCCGCACCGAAGTTCCGGGCGCGCTCTGCGAGTTCGGCGTAGCTCCACCGCACCTCCGGGGTGACCAATGCGAGCCGGTCTGCGTGGCGGTCGGCGGCGTCGAGGATCTCCTGGGGCAACGACAAGCCGCGCCAGAGACCGCGGTCGCGGTAGTCGGCGACGAATTGTTCGGGATACGGCGACAGCCCGGGATCGGGATCGGGCCGTGTGGGCTGGGCGGCAGGGATGGCTGACATGAGAGTCAAAATATCAACATTAGTGTTGACAATGCAAGGGTTTCGCCGTTTGATCATCGTGAGCGGTGACGCCCCGGCCTCACCGATGCCATCCCACCCTCGTGAGGAGTCCCCATGTCCAGTCAATCGCCACCGGTGCAGGGCGCACGCCGATATCTCGTGGTCGCCGTCTGTTTTGCCGCCATCGTCTTCGACGGCTACGACCTGATCGTGTACGGCTCGACGATCCCCTCCCTGCTGGAGTACGAGCCCTGGGCGCTCACCAGGGCGGAGGCCGGCGCGATCGGAAGCTACGCCCTGTTGGGGATGTTCTTCGGCGCGATCCTGGCGGGGACGCTGACCGATCGATTCGGTCGCCGAAAGCTCTTCATCGGCTGTCTGGTCTGGTATTCGACGGCGATGCTCGCAGTGGCTCTTGCGCCGACCCCGGAGTTGCTGGGGCTGTTCCGCTTCATCGCCGGTCTCGGCTTCGGTGGTGTCGCCCCGGTGGCCATCGCTCTGGTGGTCGAGGTGGCCAGGCCTCATGAGAAGAACCTGCTCAACGCCCTGATGCTGTCCGGTCTCCCGGTGGGTGGTGTGTTGGCCGCCGTACTCACTCTGCTCTGGGGTGACGTCCTCGGCTTCCGCGGGCTCTGGGCGCTCGGAGCGAGCGCGCTCATCCTGGTGGTCCCCTTTGCCATCAAGGTGATCCCGGAGACGGCTCCGTCCGCACCGGGGCCAGCGATCGCCGGAGACAAGCCGGCCCGAGGACCAGTGCGCGAGCTCGTCGGGGCCACCAGGCTGCGGTGGGCCCTGATCCTGTTCGCGATCGCGAACTTCGCCGGCTTCCTCCTGGTGTTCGGTCTCAACACCTGGCTCCCGGAACTCATGCGCGGTGCGGGATACAGCCTCGGTTCCGCGTTGACGTTCCAGGTTCTGCTCAACGTCGGCGCGATCATCGGCGGGCTCGCCGGTGCGGTGCTGGCCGACAGGTACGGCAATCGACTGGTTTCCGGGGCGTACTTCCTGGTGGCGGCCCTGGCGATCACGGGCATGGCGATGACACCGTCGCTCGGCATCATGTACCTGGTGGTCCTGCTCGCCGGAGCGGGTTCGATCGGCACCCAGATCGTGCTGTTCGGCTACGTGGCAACCTACTATCCCGCGCGTGTGCGTGCCTCGGCGCTCGGCATCAGCACCGGTGTCGGGCGTCTCGGCGCGGTGACCGGACCGCTCGCGGGGGGCCTGCTCCTGACAGCTGGTGTCTCGTTCGCCGGGATCTCGGGCGCATTCGTAGCGGTGGCGTTGCTGGGCCTGGTCACCTGCCTCCTCGTTCCTCGCCGAGCGCTGGACCCTAATGAGAAGATCGGTCTCGTCACAGCCGGGGTCGGGGACGGCTGACTGACTCGGCTACACAAGGAGACTGCAGCGAGTCTGGGGGTGCTGACGTCCTCGAAACTCGTCCGATGTCAGCACGGGCGCTCCCCATGCCCGCCGACGACGGACTCACATGGCGAGTTCAGCAACTGTGCCTAACAAACTCCTACCAGTTCCCCCTCCCCGAATGGGGCCGACGGCGCGACCTCTGGCTCAGTGAATCGCCTGTCAGTATTCGAGGTGGCGGGCCTGGGGCCTGCTGGCAGGAGATTCACTCTGACCCGCAGCCGCCACTGACAAATTAGTGGCACGCTACTGACACGGGTTTGGCAAACTGACAAACTGTTTGGCAAACGACAGGCACCTACTGCCGCGCAAGGCGAGAGTTGGGATTTCCACCAGCGCAGACGCTCCCATTGGGACAGCTACGTTGATGAAATCTCGGGACCCGCAAGAGCAGGTAAGCCTAACCTTTTTATCTACATTTCGCGGAGAACGACGGCGCCACGGACACAGGCAACGAACCGGTGAGGCTGCAAGTGCTCGGTCACGCCTCAAGTGGGTCCTTCTCATGAGTTGCGCTCAGGTCGTCCGCAATAAACGCGCCGGCCAGGAGTTCGGAAGCGAGGTAGGGGTTGTGGCTGGGGATCCACATGGATGGCTGCTTCGCCATCAAGCGCTTGTTGAGGGCATACGCAAGGTCGAAAAGTTCGTTGTCATGCCGGAGGTAGCGATCGAAAATTTCCTTGAACCGCGTGTCCTTGGGATCGAAAAAGGCGTCTAGGTCGAAGCCCCAGGACCAGACGGTCTCGCTGGGGTAATTCACGACTGTTGCGTTGCACACTTCGTAGTCGAACTGGAGCTCTGCTGCGGAGCGGCCCTCTGGGACGGCTACGTTCATCCACACCCAGGGGTGGGCAGTGTCAGGCGTTTCGCCAATCAGCACGGAGTAAATGGCCTCCAGCCCTCCAACGTTGAGGGTCAGGAGTCGCCTCTTGTTGGCAGTGGTAGGCAGCAGGGCATCGAGGAAGGGGAGGGGCCATCAGTGATCGCCCGCAATCTCGGAGTTGGCCGATCCACGCTC
>CAMNYG010000020.1 GCA_946570335.1 uncultured Dietzia sp.
ACGGCAGCCTGCTTGGCAGGAGCCTTCTTCGGGGGGGTCTTCTTCGCCGGGGCCTTGGCGGCCGAGGCCGTCGCAGCCGGCGCCTTCTTCGGGTTCTCCCTGGCCAACTGACGGGCCGCCCTGCGCTTCTCGCGACGCTCGGCCGCCAGCTCCTCCGCCGAGCGTCGCTCCACGGCCGGCGCTCCACTCGCCTCACGCTCTGCGGCGGCCGCGACGTACTCGGCCAGCGCCTCCTCGACGGCCTTCGCGAGCGGCCACGGGTCCGGCACCGAGCGCTTGCACGCGATGAAGCCGAAGTGCAGCTTGCCGTCCATCGACATCACGGTGCAGTTCAGGCCGGCGCCGTGAAAGACAGGTCCCAGCGGCAGCATCCGCTCGATCCGCGCACCCAGGAAGTACAGCGGGATGTTGGGTCCCGGCACATTGGAGATGACGAGATTGTGCACCACCGGGTGACGCTCGGACAGTCGCAGCCGCGAATACATCCGCACGGCGGAGCCGAACACCGACGGCGCGGCGAACTGCGCCCAGTCGGTCAGCAGGTTGGCATCCAGGGCGTTGGTGTGATCCTTGGCGACGACATTGGCGTCGCGAATCGCCTCGAGCCGTTCGACCGGATCATCGATGTCCGTCGACAGGGACATGAACATCCCCGACACACGGTTGGTACCGGGGCGGGACTCCGCGGCGTGGACAGACATCGGGACCATCGCTATGAGCGGTTTGGCCGGCAGCGAGTGCAGATCGTCGAGATACGTGCGCAGCGCCGTGGACGTGACCGCCAATACGACGTCGTTGACGGTCGTGCCGAACGCGTTCTTGACCCGCTTGACGTCGTCCAGCTCCACACTCGTGAACGAGATGGTGCGGTGACCGGTGATGGTGCGGTTGAACGGCGTGCGAGGCGCCGTGAACGGAGCCGGCATCGCCAGGCCCTTTCGGGCCCGGTTGATCCAGGACGGCAGGACCCCCAGTGTGCCGGGCAGCAGCGACGCCAGCCGCCACGGGGTGGCCAGACGCGACAGGGCTCCACCCACCGCGAGCTCCAGCGCGCCGGAGCCCCCGGCGGTCTCCTTGACCAGGTCCTCGTCCAGCGCCGGATCGTCCGGGGTGAGCGTACACAGCTGCGACATCATGTTGGCGCCCGTGACACCGTCGACTGTCGAGTGGTGCATCTTGGCGAATACCGCGACCTGCCCGTTGGGCAGCCCCTCGATCACGTACATCTGCCACAGCGGCAACGATCGGTCGATCGGCTGACTGGCGAGGTGCGCACAGAGCTCGGACAGCGCACGATCGTCCCCCGGCTGGGGCAGGCCGACCCGGTGGAGGTGATGGTCGATGTCGAAATCCTCGGCCTCGACCCACACGGGATGGTCGACGTTGAGCATTGAATCGTGCAGCTTGCGCCGGAACGCCGGCATTCCGGTGATCCGACGCTTCAGCTCGTCGCGAAGCCTGACGAAGCTGTACCCACCAGGAACCTCGGAAACGTCCAGGACGATCAACCCACACACATGGAGGAGCTGAGACCGGGTCTCGAAGTAGAGAAAACTGGCGTCAAGTCCGCTCAAGCGCTGCATATCGGGATTGTACGTCCGGAGCTCGTCCTTCAGACCGGTTTACGGGTCACATCACCTCGATGAGAACCCACGCGATCACGACGAACGCGATCAGCAGGATGAGGGCGAGAGTTACACGCGAACGCGGCATCAGCGGACCTCCTTCCCGGTCTCGGCGGGTCGGGAGTCGACGAGCATCCGGAACCGATGCACGAGAAAATCGGCGACCTTCTCGACCACCACCGCGACGGCCAGGAACACCGGCACCCCCATCGCGAGCATGATCACCACCTGCAGAGGAAAGGGCAGTGTGACGAGCCAGAGCTCGACCCTGTCCCAGAACTGCAGAAATGACGACACGCGTCGATCCTACGGCCGCCCCGCGGCGGCGGTCTCACGGCCACCGACGACCGAAGAGTCCAGCCCACGCCGTCGCAGGAGTGCCGCCGGATCCGGGTCGGCCCCACGCAGGTTCCGGTACGCGTCGAGAAAGTCGATCGCCCCACCCCGTGAGAGCACCTCGCGACGCATCGCGTCTCCCGAGGACCGCTGCAGTCCGCCGTTCTCCATGAACCATTCCGCGGCGTCGGCGTCGAGGACCTCCGCCCAGAAGTAGGAGTAGTAGGCGGCCGAGTAACCGCCGGCGAACACGTGCTGGAAATAGCGGGAACGGTAGCGGGGTTCGATGCCGGGCACATCGAGCCCGGCATCGGCCAGGACCTTCGCCTCGAACTCCTCGATATCGGTGACCGCACGGGCCTGTTCGAGGGTGAGCGAATGCCACGCGAGGTCGATCAGCGCCGCCGCGAGGTACTCGACGGTCGCCTGTCCCTCCCCGAAGCGCTCGGCCTCACGCATCCGCTCGATCAGCTCCTCGGCGATGGGCTCGCCCGTCTCACGGTGGCGCGCGTAATGGGCGAGCATCTCCGGACGGCGGGCCCACATCTCGTTGACCTGCGAGGGGAATTCGACGAAGTCGCGAGGCACGGACGTGCCCGAGAACACCGGGTACTCCACGTCTGAGAGCAACCCGTGCAGAGCATGGCCGAACTCATGGAACATCGTGGTGACCTCATCCATGGTCAACAGCGTCGGCTCCCCCTCCGCCGGACGGGTCAGGTTCATGACATTGACGATCACCGGTCGGGAATCCAGCAGCCGCGACTGGTCCCGGAACGAGGTCATCCACGCCCCACCCCGCTTGGTCGGCCGCGCGTAGTAGTCCAGCAGCAGCAGGCCGATGCCCGCGTCACGCTCGGATCGCTCGGCGTCGAACACCTCGATGACCCGCACGTCGGGCAGGTAGCCGGCCAGGTCGGGGCGCTCTTCGAAGCGGAGCCCGTAGAGCTCGGCGGCCGAGTACATCACGCCGTCCTTCAGCACTGCCTCGAGCTCGAAGTACGGGCGGACGGTCGCGTCGTCGACGTTGAACCGCTCGGCCCGCAGTCGCTCGGACTCCCACGCCCAGTCGGCCGGGTCGAGATCGCGGTCCTCGCCGCCGAGCAGGTCCTTGGCCTCGCCCCGCGCATTGGTCACCGCGGCGTCCACCACGTCGAGAAGAAGCCCCCGCGCCGCCTCGGGGGTTCCGGCTGTCTCCACCGCGAGCACGTGGTCGGCGTGGCAGCGCAGGCCCAGCAGTTCGGCACGCTCGGCGCGCAGGCGGACGATCTCCAGCACCAGCGGGGTGTTGTCGTGCCCCGGGGTTGAGCCCCGCTTCAGCGAGGCCTCCATGACGCGGCCACGCAATCCGGCGTGATCGAGCCAGGCGCTGATCGGCTGCACCGTCGGCAGTCCGAGCGGGATCAGCCAGCCGTCCCGGCCCGCCTGCTCGGCAGCCGCGGCGAGCGAGGCGCGCATGGGTTCCGGTAGCCCCGCGAGCTCCGCCTCGTCGGTGACCAGTACCGCCAACTCGGCGGTGGAGGCGAGCAGGTTCTCGCCGAACTGCGTGGTGAGCTCTGCGAGCCGGGTGTCGATGGCCGTGAGCCGGGTGCGGCCGGCCTCGTCCAGGGCTGCACCGGCGCGCAGCAGATCCCGGTGATGCCGACGGACGAGCCGGGCCGTCTCGTCGTCGAGCTCCAGGTCGCCCGCCTCGAGGGCCGCGCGGACGGCGTCCACGCGTGCGTAGAGGACGGGATCGCTCATCACAGCCGAGTGGTGGGCCGCCAGCAGCGGGGACACGATACGGTCCACGTCGAGGCGGGCCGGGGTCGCATCAGGTCCGAGCAGCCCATAGAACACCGACAGCACACGGTGCAGCGCCTGCCCGGACCGCTCGAGGGCGATGACCGTGTTCTCCACGGTCGCCGGGTCGGGGTTCGAGGTGATCGCGGCGATCTCGGCAGCGTGATCGTCGATCGCGGCCCGGATCGCCGGCTCCAGATCCTCGTCGGTGATCGACGCGAAGTCCGGCAGGCCGTACGGAAGTGCGGACTCGTCGAGCAGCGGGTGGCGCGGGGTCTCGGGGCTCGAGGTGGTCATGGCCGCGAGTCTACGTTCGAGGGCCGGCCGGCTCACATCCACATGGACACGGTGTCCCAGGCCAGCCTGGCCCCGAGGATAGTGATGACCAGCAGGAATACCGTGCGGATGAATTCATTGCCGTGCCGGATGGCCATCCAGGCACCGAGGAAGCCGCCGGCGAGGTTGGCCACCGCCATGCAGCCGCCGATCAGCCACAGCAGTTCGCCGTGCAGCCCGAACACGAGAATGGAGGCGATATTGGTGGTGAGGTTGGCGAGCTTGGCCGCGACGGTCCCCTGTAGAAATCCGAAGCCCAGGAACGCGACTATCGCGATGACGAAGAACGAGCCGGTGCCGGGCCCGAGAATCCCGTCGTAGAACCCCACGACCAGCCCGATCAACGCGGACCGCCACGCCCGCGCCCAGCCGCTGTAGCGCTCCTCGTGGGTGCGTCCCATGTTCGGCCGGAGCCAGGTGTACGCCCCCACGACGATCACCGCGACCAGGACGATCGGCGTGAGCAGTTCTTTGGGGATGAAGCGGGCGACCGAGGACCCGGTGGCCGAGCCCGCGAACGCCGCCAGGATGAGCGGCGCCACCATGGCCACCGGGACTCTGATCTTGCGCAGATACGTCAGCGTCGCCACGAGCGTGCCCGCGACCGAGGACAACTTGTTGGTGCCGAGGATCTCGGGGGTCGTAGCTTCCGTCGGCAGCGCGATCACCAACGCGGGGAGCTGGATGAGCCCGCCGCCCCCGACCACCGAGTCGACCCACCCGGCGACGAAGGCCGCGAGCACGAGCGCCGCGAGGACCCACACCGAGATTCCGAGCACGGGCGCGGCGGAGAGCTGGGCGAAGGTCTGGGGCATGCCGACAACTGTGCTGTAATCAGTTTGTGTACATCAACCCTTACGGCGCCGATCCGGTCACCCTCGCCACCGACCTGGCCAACCGCCGACCCCGCACCGCCTGCGAACTCGTGGACCGCTGCCGCGGCGCGGGGGTGACGATCGATCGCGAGGTGCGTGACGCGGACCTGGCCGAGGTCGACGAATACCTGGAGGGATGGCTCGTCGTCGTCGACACCACCGATCCCCGTGCCCGCGCCGACGCCCTCAACACCCTCCTGGCCGAGCACGCCGGCTCACCACGCCTGACCGACCACGACGGCCGCTGGCACCTTCACTACCGTGCCGACGACGTGAGCTTCGCCCGCCTGCTCACCGCCATGTTCTCCGTCGGCACGGCACTGCACCTCACCGAACGCGGCATCGACCGGCTCGCCAGATGCGCGGCGGATGATTGCGAGCGCGTCTTCGCCGACACCACCCGCAACGGACGCAAGGCCTACTGCTCGCCGCGCTGCAACAACCGGTCCGCGGTGCGACGCCACCGCGCCCGCGCCTGACAGCCCGCACGCGACGAGGGCACACCCTACTTCTTGTCCGGACCACCGTCCGCCGACAACGCCGCCACGAAGGCCTCCTGCGGCACGTCCACCCGACCGATGGACTTCATGCGCTTCTTGCCCTCCTTCTGCTTCTCGAGCAGCTTGCGCTTACGGCTGATGTCGCCGCCGTAACACTTGGAGAGCACGTCCTTGCGGATCGCCCGGATGTTCTCGCGGGCGATGATCTTCGAGCCGATCGCGGCCTGCACCGGCACCTCGTACTGCTGACGCGGGATGAGCTCCTTGAGCTTGACCGTCATCTTGTTGCCGTACGCCTGCGCGTGGTCACGATGCACGATCGCCGAGAACGCGTCCACGGCCTCGCCCTGCAGCAGGATGTCGACCTTGACCAGATCCGCCAGCTGCTCGCCGGCCTCCTCATAGTCCATCGACGCATAACCCTTGGTACGGGACTTGAGCGAGTCGAAGAAGTCGAAGATGATCTCGCCCATCGGCAACACATACCGCAACTCGACGCGGGTCTCCGACAGGTAGTCCATGCCCTTCATCTCGCCCCGCTTGGACTGGCACAGCTCCATGGTGGTGCCCACGAACTCGCTCGGCACGATGATCGTGCACTTGACGATCGGCTCGTAGATCTCCCGGTGCTTGCCCTCAGGCCAGTACGACGGGTTGGTCACGTGGTGCTCCGTACCGTCCTCGGCGATCACCCGGTACACCACGTTGGGCGCGGTGGAGATGAGGTCGAGGTTGAACTCGCGCTCGAGCCGATCGCGGGTGATCTCCATGTGCAACAGACCCAGGAAGCCCAGACGGAACCCGAAGCCCAGCGCGACCGAGGTCTCCGGCTCGTAGTCCAGGGAGGCGTCGTTGAGACGCAGTTTGTCCAGGGCGTCGCGCAGCACCGGGTAGTCGGAGCCGTCGATCGGGTACAGCCCCGAGAAGACCATCGGGTTGGGCTCCTTGTAGCCCGGAAGCGGCTCGGTGGCGCCGTTGCGCGCCGACGTGACCGTGTCACCCACCTTGGACTGGCGCACGTCCTTCACTCCGGTGATGAGATAACCCACCTCACCCGGGCCCAACCCCTTGGTGGCCTTGGGTTCCGGCGAGATGACACCGATCTCCAGGAGCTCGTGGTTGGTACCGGTCGACATCATGGTGAGCTTCTCACGTGGGGTGAGCGAGCCGTCCACCACACGGACGTAGGTCACAACGCCCCGGTAGGTGTCGTAGACCGAGTCGAAGATCATCGCGCGGGCAGGCGCCTCCGGATCACCCTCCGGTGCCGGAATCTGCTCGCACAGCTTGTCCAGCAGGTCTTCGACCCCTTCGCCCGTCTTGCCCGACACCCGCAGCACGTCGCCCGGCTCGCAGCCGATGATGTGCGAGATCTCCTCGGCGAACCGCTCGGGGTCGGCCGCCGGCAGGTCGATCTTGTTGAGCACCGGGATGATCTCGAGATCGTTCTCCATGGCCAGGTAGAGATTGGCCAGAGTCTGCGCCTCGATGCCCTGCGCGGCGTCCACCAGCAGGATCGCGCCCTCACAGGCCTCCAGCGCCCGCGAGACCTCATACGTGAAATCCACGTGGCCGGGGGTGTCGATCATGTGCAGGACGATCTCCTCGCCCTCGTGCGGACCCGAACGCGGAACCCAGGGCAGGCGGACGTTCTGCGCCTTGATGGTGATACCGCGTTCGCGCTCGATGTCCATGCGGTCCAGGTACTGGGCGCGCATGAGACGCTCCTCGACCACTCCGGTCAACTGCAGCATGCGGTCGGCCAGCGTCGACTTGCCGTGGTCGATGTGCGCGATGATGCAGAAGTTCCTGATCCTGGCCGGATCGGTGAACGTCGTCTCTGCGAAGTTGGGAATCTCGATCACTCCTGGAGGCGGGCCCGGGTGCGGCTGGATTGCGGTACGTCCGGGCGATCACCCCATTGTCACACGCCGCTGCCGGGAACTCCCACCACGTACCGCCCCGTGGGCACCGCATCGACCGTGCCGTCGTCGAGGAATCGTGCGGTGGACGCCGCCATCGCCCGCATATTGGCGGCCATCCGCTCGTCGTCGCCACGCGAATCGAAGAACACGCCCAGATCCCGCACCGCCTCGATCGGGAAGATCTCCTCCACGATCCCGTCGATCACCGGTGCGTCCCCGGTGAGGGCACGCACCACCACGTGCTGGGTGTAACCGGTGGTCGACTGGGTGTCGATCGCGACCTGCGTGTGGTCCTCGAGCCACGTGCTCAGCCACTGCTCACGCGGGATCCGCTCCGGGCGCCTCAGGAACGCGATATTGGCCATCCCGTCACAGCGGATCGCCACCGCCGGAATCTCGCCGGAATCCCCGGTCGTTACCGACGGGCCCGACTCGGTCGGCCGATCGATCGGCAGCGGCTGCGAGGCAGTGACCGACCACGCGGACACCGGCCCCAGAGCGCCCAGCGCCTCGATCACCCGCGCACAGGCCGCCACAGACGCCACCGGGACGCCGGCGCGGACCACGGCCAACACCGGTAGGTCCGTGACCTGGACATCGATCCTCGCCCCGGCGACCTTCTCGTCACGAACGTTCACGATGTATTCCGCGACCCCCAGCGCGGCCAGCGACGGGCCCGCGGCGGCCATCACCTCACCGAGCAGGGCTGCGGAACCCTCTCCTGCTTCCGGGCCGGGACCCCGCTCCGCGGAGCCGGTTCCAGTCCCCTTCGACCACACAACCACCGTGAGTACGTCCACAGCGGGTGATCCTACGGCCGTTACGCTTGACCGTATGGCTATCGACTGGACCCGGGCGGGCCGCAAAGCTCTCCAGATAGGCCGCATGTACGGACCGACGGTCGTACGCGAAGTGCGCCGGCGGCTGGATGACCGCGGCATCTCCCCCGCGTTGAATGGTGGCGCCGGCGGCGAGGGGCGCCCTGCCACCACCGGCACCGCACCCACCTCCAGTCGGGCCCGGACCCTCGTCTACGCCCCTGACCTGGACGGGCACGCCGATCCCGGAGAGATCGTGTGGACGTGGGTGGCGTTCGAGGAGAATGACGGCCGCGGCAAGGACCGTCCGGTCCTGGTGGTGGGTCGGGACGGGGATCGTCTACTCGGCCTCCAGCTGTCGTCCCAGTCCAAGCGCGACGACGACAACGGTTGGCTCGGGCTCGGCAGCGGCCCGTGGGACTCGGAGGGCCGTCCGAGCTGGGTCCGGCTGGACCGGGTGCTCGATGTTCCCGAGAAGGGCATCCGCAGGGAGGGCGCCATCTGCCCGAAGCCCACGTTCGACGAGGTCGCTGACCGGCTCCGACGCGACTACGGCTGGCGCTGACACCCACCGAGTTCGCGGTGCGGAGCCGTGGCCGCCTGCATTTTGGCCGGCGACACGCCCGCTGGTAAAGTGGGCCGTCGGTGTCCACTGGGCGATGTTTCATGCGTCCCGACGGACAAGACGACAAGACATCCGATCGGCGGGATCCCCTCGTGGAGCCGTCGACACACGACAAAAAGGTGTGACGAGTGGCCAACATCAAGTCCCAGATCAAGCGGAACCGCACCAACGAGCGCAACCGCGTCCGCAACCAGTCGGTCAAGTCGGCGCTGCGTACCTCTATCCGTAGCCTGCGTGCCGCGACCGAGGCCGGAGACAAGGAGCGCGCCGGCGCCCTGCTGGTCGCGACCTCGCGTCAGCTCGACAAGGCCGCCAGCAAGGGCGTCATCCACCAGAACCAGGCCGCCAACAAGAAGTCGGCGCTCGCCAAGGCTGTCAACCAGCTCTGAGGCATCCCTGCCCTCTCCCCGTGAGAGGTGCCCCAGCCCCGCGTCCGCTCATCCGACGCGATGAGGCTCCGAGGGCCCACCAGCATCGTCGAGATGCGGGTGGGCCCTCGTCGTGCAGTGCCCCGGTGCCACTTCGCGGTGCCCACCACGGGTCACGAGGAGTCGCACCTGCGCCGACCGCGGATCAGCCGGAGGTACCCCGGCGCCGACCGCGGGTCAGGCGGAGGCAGCCAGGGAACCGACCTGCCGCACCGCCCGTTCCAGGGCGTACGAGGTGTCCTCGGCCAGGCCTTTGACCTCGCCGTTGAGACGAGCGACGACCTGCAGCGCGCTACCGAGCGTGTCGATAGACCAGTACCGTGTCTGGGCCTGGACCTTCTTGACCTTCCACGGCGGGAACCCCTGCCGCGCGAGGTCTCCCGCCGCCACGCCCCGCTGGGTGCCGACCAACGCGATGGAGTTCACCGCGTCCGCCAGCGCATCCGCCAGCACGACGTGCGGAACCCCGGTGTGCATCGCCCACTCCAGGGCCTCGATCGCGCCCGCCACGTCGCCGGTCACGGCCCGCTCGGCGACGGTGAACCCACTGACGCCCACGACCCCGGAGTGATACTTACGGACCGCCTCCACGTCGACCTTGCCGCCGGTGTCCGACACCAGTTGGTCGCATGCCGAGGCCAGTGATCGCAGATCGGTGCCGATCGCCTCCACCAGCGCTTCGCACGCTTCGGGAGCCACTCGGACGTTGTGTCCCCGAAACTCCGAGCGCACGAAACCGACAACCTCGGTATGTCGGGTGATCCTGGACGCCGCGTGCTCTTCCGCTCCGGCCTTACGCAGGTCCGCGACGAGGGTCTTGGCTCTGCCCCCACCGGTGTGTTGCACGATCAGTACGGTCTGCGCAGGCAGATCCCCCGCAGCCCCGAGCACCGCGGACACCGCGTCTTTGCCCAACTCGGCGGCGCCCGTGATCACCACGATCCGAGCCTCCCCGAACAGTGACGGTGAGAGCAGTTCGAACAGCTGCGCAGCCGTGACCTCAGGGCCCCCCAGCCGGGAGACCACCGGCGGGTCCTCACCGGCCGGGGTGGAGGCACGTACCGCCGCGACGACCCCGGAAGTGGCGCGTTCGGTGAGAAACTCGTCCTCCCCGAGCACCAAATGCAGCGGAGCCGGTGCGGGGCCTGTCGCCATCGGGGAACTCCTCACAGTCGGTCTCGTCGACACCGTCCGGTGTCGAAGCCCAGAACGGTGCCGTGGACATGACCGCTGGCGCGGTCCCGACGGGGCCGCGATCATGACGGGCCGCGGTCATGTCTCCCGACATCGTGCCACGCTCCTACGACTCCAGGCCCCGCGCCCTGCACCCGCGGGCCGGGAGAAGACTCCGCTCAATCCTGGTCGTATCGCGGCGAGCCCGGGAGGGACGCAGCCACCTCAGCGACGGTGTCGAGCCACCACAGGGCCGGCGCACAGGCCGCCGAGAGCAGGACCGCACCGTCCTCCCACACCGGCCCCGTGGCGGCCGCCGCCGTGCCCAGCACCGTCACGATCGGCACCACCGGCGCCGCCGCGATATTGGCCGGCAACGCCCACGGTCCCGCCTCCAACCCCGAGAACACCAGCACCGGCAGCGTCGCCACGTGCGCGACCACGCACACCGCCAGGACATCGGCGACGCGGCCTGGCATCCACGCCCGGCGGATCCTCTCCGCCACCGGCCGCGCCGCGAGCACCAGCGCC
>CAMNYG010000021.1 GCA_946570335.1 uncultured Dietzia sp.
TCGCCCTGCAGCTCGACCCGTACACCGTCACCCCGCTGTGGCCCGGCCGCCACCCCATGGCCGCCCTGCAGGCCCGCGCGGGCCTCGACGCCGGACACTGGTCGGAGGCCGAGATGGCCGCCGTCGCCGCGCGCGCGACCGGCCGCGTCGCCGCCGACCTGCTGTCCGAGCCGTACATCGCCGACCCGCTGCGCCGCCACGACTGCCCGCCCGTCACCGACGGTGCCGGGGCGATCATCCTCGCCTCGGGCGAGCGCGCCCGTGAACTGGTGGCCAACCCGGCCTACATCTCCGGGATCGAGCACATCGCCGACTCCGCCGAATTCGGTGCCCGCGATCTCACCGACTCCCCCTCCGCCCGTGCCGCCGCGGCCCGGGCGACGGGCTCGTCGTCGGACCGCCCCGACCTGGGCGGTGTTACCGTCGCCGAACTGCACACCCAGTACACCCACCAGGAACTGCTCCTGCGTTCGGCACTGGGGATCACCGACGACGTGGCCATGACCCCGTCCGGCGGCTCGCTCGTCGCCGACCCACTGTTCTCCGCGGGTCTGGAGCGCATCGGCTACGCCGCGGTCGAGATCCTCGACGGCCGCACCGAGCGCGCCCTGGCCCACGCCACCAGCGGCCACCTGCTGCAGCAGAACCTCATCTGCCTCCTGGAAGGACGCGACGCATGAGCGACCAGCCCCTCGGCGCCGACCCCACCGACGCCCACACCTCCGGCCTGCCGGCCGCCGTCCTCGGCACCGGGCAGACCCACCACGTCTCCCGCCGCACCGACGTCTCGATGGCCGGACTCTGCCGCGAGGCGATCGACGCCGCCATGGCCGACGCCGGAGTGGGTTGGGACGACATCGACGCGGTGATCGTGGGCAAGGCCCCCGACCTGTTCGAGGGCGTCATGATGCCCGAGCTGATGATGGCCGACGCCCTGGGCGCCGTGGGCAAGCCGCTGCTGCGCGTGCACACCGCCGGCTCCGTCGGCGGCTCCACCGCGATCGTGGCCGCCTCGCACGTCCAGTCCGGACGCTACCGCCGTGTGCTGGCCGTGGCCTGGGAGAAGCAGTCCGAATCCAACGCCATGTGGGCCCTGAGCCTGCCGGTGCCGTTCACCGCGCCGGTCGGCGCCGGTGCGGGCGGCTACTTCGCCCCCCACGTGCGCTCCTACATCCGCAGCACCGGCGCCCCCGAGCACGTGGGCGCCATGGTGGCGGTCAAGGACCGGCTCAACGGCTCCATCAACCCGTACGCCCACCTCAAGCAGCCCGAGATCACCGTCGACAAGGTGCTGCAGGGCCAGATGCTGTGGGACCCGATCCGCTTCGACGAGACCTGCCCGTCCTCCGACGGCGCGTGCGCGATCGTGATCGGCGACGCCGAGGCGGCCGAGGCCGTGGAGAACGCCGGCCGGCAGGTCGCCTGGATCCACGCCACCGCCCTGCGCACCGAGCCGGGAACCTTCGCCGGCCGCGACTACGCCAACCCGCAGGCCAGCCGCGACGCCGCCGACGCCCTGTGGGCCGAGGCCGGCATCACCAACCCGGCCGAGGAGATCGACGCCGCCGAGATCTACGTCCCTTTCTCCTGGTTCGAACCCATGTGGCTGGAGAGCCTCGGGTTCGCCGAGCCGGGCAGGGGGTGGCGCATGACCGAGTCCGGCGCCACCGCGCGCGACGGCTCACTGCCCGTCAACCCGTCCGGCGGCGTCCTGTGCTCCAACCCCATCGGAGCCTCCGGCATGCTGCGGTTCGCCGAAGCCGCCCGCCAGGTCATGAACCGCGCCGACGAGCACCAGATCCCCGGCGCGCGAAAGGCTCTCGGCCACGCCTACGGTGGTGGATCCCAGTACTTCTCCATGTGGGTCGTCGGAACGGAGCGCAAGGAATGACCAATCCCTATCTCGACGAGACCGGCCAGTACCGGCCACTGGAGATGAGCGACGCGGCCCTGGCCAGTCCCGCCTACGCCGCCGCGCGCCGCTCCTGGGCGGCGACCAACGCCGGCGACCGCGACGCCTGGATCGCCGGCTGGTCCCCCGAGGGCACCATCGAGGACCCGGTGGGCCCGTCGATGTTCGACCCCGAGGGCATCGGCCACACCGGCACCGAGCGACTCCTGGAGTTCTGGGAGAAGGCCGTGGCCACCCCGGACCACATCGAGTTCCGCTTCGACCGCGGGATCGCCGCGGGCGACGAACTGCTCTGCATCGGCACCATGCGCACCCACATGGGCTCCGACATCATGGAGATCGACATCGCCGTGGACTACCGCGTCGACGCCGACGGACGTCTGGTCTCCCTGCGGGCCTTCTGGGAGCAGGACGTGGCCATGTCCTCCGGCCTGCGGCCGCTCACCGACGACGACAAGGCCGCCATCGCCGGCGCCCTCCGGAAGGACAACTGACATGGCACGCGTAGTGGACGTCGAATTCTCCGTCCCGGTCTCCTTCTCCCCCGTCGACCAGTACATCACCCTCGCGCGCGGCGCCGAGGCCGCCGGATTCGACCGGGTCGTGCTGCCCGACTCCCTGTTCCACCCGCGACGGCAGGACGAGGACTACCCGTACACGCCCGACGGCTCGCGCATGTGGGACGAGAACACCGAGTGGGTCGAGCCGCTGATCGCCTCCGCCGCGATGGGCGGGGCCACCTCGACCATCCGGTTCTCTCCGCAGGTGCTCAAGGTCGGGCCGCGGAACCCCCTGCTGCTGACCCGGCAGGTCGCCTCGGTCGCGTTGCTCACCGGAAACCGGCTGGACCTGGGCGTCGGCATTGGTTGGGACCCCAACGAGTTCGAATGGTGCGGCGCCCCGTTCAAAGGTCGCGGCAAGCGGGTCGACGAGTCGCTGACGATCATGCGCGAGGGGTTGAAGGGCGAGTGGATGGAGTTCCACGGCCGCCACTTCGACTTTGACGAACTCATCTTCACCCCGGCCCCTGGCGAACTGGTGCCGTTCTACGTGGGCGGTCACACCGAGATCGCCCTCAAGCGGGCGGCGCGCATCGGCCAGGGCTGGACCAGCGCGATGATGAGCTACGACGACATCGTGGCCACCGTCACGCGCCTGGGCGAACTGCTCGAGGCCAACGGCCGCTCGCTGGCCGACCGCGGCGACGGCAAGCCCTTCGCCATCCAGGTGGTGTGCATGGACAAGTACGGCACCCGCGGCTTCACCGAGCTCGCCGAGGCGGGCGTCACCGACATCATCGTGATGCCCTGGATGATCGAGGGCCACGGTTTCGACTGCTCCGCCGAGATCAAGCTCGAGTCGATCGCGGCGTTCGGCGACAAGTACGGTCTCACGAGCTGACAGACCGGACTGCCGGCACGAGGCCCGTCCCGCGACATCTGCGGGGCGGGCCTCGTCGTCGTACCGCGACCCGTCCCGCGCACCGCCCCCGGTGCCAACATCCTGCGCGCACCGCCCCCGGTGCGCGCAGGATGTTGGCGCGGACAGTTTTCTGCAGGTAGAACCGCCTTTCGGTGTTGTGTCGGACCTGATTGCTACTGTTTTTCCAATCGAACTCAGAGGCGAGTATCGAACTCGGAATCGAACATTCGGGCGTGAAGGGGGGCGCAGGAGAATGGCACCCGTCCAGAGACCGGGACCCCAGGTGCGGGCGTTGACCCTCACCGCTGTCGACGCGCTGCACGCGGAGAACCGCGCCGCGGCGGCTCGGCTCAGGGCCTGCCGGAAACTGTTCGCGCTGTGTGAGGACGAACAGTTCGATCGCGCGGTCGCGGCGGGCTACGGCGCCGGTCTCGACGAACGACCGTCGTACGCGATCATCGACCCGCTCCAGATCGCCTGCGCCGAGATCGTCGCGGCCTACGGTGTCCACCACAACCGGGCCCGGAAGCTGATCACTCTGGCCAACGACCTCTGCCTGCGGTTCCCCGCACTGCTGGAGGCCATGGAGACGGGCGTCCTGGACGAGGAGACAGCCGAGATGCTCGCCCGTCATATGCGGCTGATCGACGCCGCCGCTCTCGAGAAGATCCAGCGGGAGGTGGCCGACTGGCTCCTCGACGCCATCAACTCCGGCCGCCGTCCCGGGCGGGACGCGATCCTCGACGAGGTCGACAGCATCACCCGCAAGTACGATCCCGAAGGCGTGCTCGCGCGCCGTGAGCGGGCGCGTGAAGAACGGAACCTATGGCTGCGCCGCGGTCGCGACGGAATGGCCGACCTGACCGCCCGGATCTCTGCTCTCGACGCCCAGGCCATCTTCGAGGCACTGGGCACAATCGCCAGCGAGCAGAAGCGGAAGAATCCCGGCGGCGCGTCCACGGGCCAGCTCCGGGCTGATGCCCTCGTCAACGCCCTCCTCGGCCCGGACGGCAGTGCCCCGGCATCGCCACCGAGCCCGGCCGGCAGTGCCTCGGCGGACGAATCGGGATCGTCTGCCCCGGATTCGTCTCCTGCCCCCGGAATGGCCGGCGCCACCGGGCCGCTCCCGGCGTCGGTCCGTCCTGACATCACGGTGCTGGTGCCGCTCGGCGAGGACGGCCAGCCGGAGGTCTACCTCCCCAGAGGCGGCACCGCCACCATCGAAACCCTCATCGCGCTCCTGTCCCGGAGCATCGGCGCCACCATCACAGTCCCCGACACCGCGCCCGGCGCCGCGGACTCGGAGCTTCTCGCCCGGCGGTACCGGCTCAGCCCGGAACTGGCTCGCCGCATCCGTCTACGCGACGGCACATGCCGCCATCCCGGGTGTTCCGTTCCTGCGAGCGACTGCGACATCGACCACTGCCGCCCCTTCGACCACTCCGATCCCGGCGGTGGCGGACTGAGCATCGAAGCAAATCTCATGTGCCTGTGTCGGCAGCACCACCGCTTCAAGACATTCCACGGTTGGGACTATCACCTGGACCCGGACGGAACGCTCACCGTCACCACCGATACCGGTCACACCATCACCACCGACCCTGCGGGGCCGCTCGCGCGATGGCGCCGAGACGTGGCCGCGGACGCGGAATCTCCGACCGGGTCACCGCCCGGCTCACCGCCGCACCCACGCCGGCGTCCGTGGCTCAGCCCGGGGTCCCAGGCCACACACCAGCACCGACGGGAGCGGGATCTCGCGGCAGAAAGAGAAGCCAACACGATCGCCCGCTTCACCCCGCCACTGCCCCAGCCCGATCACGACCCGCCGCCCTTCTGACCGGTGGCATCCTGCGGCGGCCCTGAGCAGGCGCCGGAAACAACCGGCGCGGCTACTCCGGGATGGTCGCCGTGATGTCTGCGAGGCAGGCCAAGATCTCGCGGTGGGTGTCCTCAGTGGCCTCCAGATGCATGAGATGGCCGGCCCGCGGCACACTGCGGACCTGGCGGACATCGTCGTGGTGGCGATCCAGCTTCTTAAGCGGCTCGCGGCCGTGGAACCCCTCGAGGTCGGGGTCGTGCTCCGAGTAGACGAAGTAGTACGGCACCGGGTTGGTCTGGCGCTCGAACTCCTTGCGCGCACGCCAGGAGACATCCATGGCGCGGTACCACTGCAGTGGGCCGGCGAACCCGGTGCGCGTGTACTCCTTCTCGTAGACGTCCAATTCCTCGGCGGAGAGCCACCTCCACGGCAACTGCGGCGCCTCGGGCAGTGCGTCGAGGTAGCGCGTGCCCGGCGGGTGCTGCCACACGTCGAGGTAATGGAAGTCCGCCGACAGTGCCCAGAACACGCGCGCGAGGAAGTCGCGCTCATGACCCTTCAGATCCACCTCGGCGACTCCCGGCTGCGCGAAGTAGTGCAGGTGCAGAAAGTGCTTCTCCGCGATCATCGCCGATCCCTCCAGCGGCGGGACGGAACCGGCGGTGCCCATGAAGGGGTTCTCCATGCCGATCACCGCGCGGACACGGTCGGGCTCGAGATGACACGCGTCGTAGACAACGCCCGCGCCGAAATCGAACCCCACCAGAACGACCTTCTCGGCGGCACCCCCGCGAGGCGAGACATCGTCGATCACCGCGAACAGGTCGTCGACCACCTCTCGTGGCGTGTAGGCCTCGACGTCCGCTGGCGCATCCGAGCCGCCCATCCCGCGCAGGTCCGGTGCGATCACCCGCCACCCGGCGTCGACGAGCAGCGGGATCATGCGGTGCCAGGTGAACCAGAAGTGCGGGAAGCCGTGTACCAGCACGATCGTGCTGATTCGCCCGGCGCCCTCGCTCGAGGGTTCCGGTTCGGCCGTGACATAGTGCAGCCGCACCCCGTCACGCTCGATGTGGCGGCGCTGCAGCCAGGACTCGTCGTGGATTCGCGGGTCGATCATGATGTCACCTTGCCTGGTCGGGTCCGGGATTCGGCGCGTGTCCGGAGAAGCAGTCGACGCCTGTCTGGTGTCGACGACACGGCCCCGGCACTCCGCCTGGTCGAGCGGGGCGCCGGGGCCGGTCAGGCGATCAGGCCCGGACCGGGCACTTGAAGTCGACCTTCCAGTCGTTGATGGCGTTGAGCCAGCCCGAGCGAAGTCGCGTGGCGTCGCCCATCGAGGTGATGTCGGGCATGTGGTCGGCGATCGCGTTGAAGATCAACTCGATCTGCAGCTTCGCCAGGTTGGCACCGATGCAGTAGTGCGGGCCGTTGCCGCCGAACGTCAGGTGCGGGTTCGGGTCGCGCAGGATGTTGAAGGAGAACGGATCCTCGAAGACGTCCTCGTCGAAGTTCGCCGAGCCGTACATGATCGCGGCGCGGTCGCCCTTCTTCATGGTCACGCCGCCGATCTCGACATCCTCGGTGGCGGTGCGCTGGAACGAGGAGATCGGCGAGGCCCACCGCAGGATCTCGTCATACGTCGTCTCCGGGCGCTCCTTCTTGAACAGCTCCCACTGCTCCGGGTTGTCCAGGAACGCGATCATCCCGTGGGTCGTGGCGTTGCGGGTGGTCTCGTTGCCGGCCACCGCGAGAAGAACCACGAACCAGCCGAACTCGTCGGCGGTGAGCTTCTCGCCGTCCACATCGGCCTGGACCAGCTTGGTCACCAGGTCGTCGCGGGGGTCGACCTCGCGCTTGGCCGCCAGCTCCATCGCGTACCCGAGGATCTCGGCGTTCGCGGCATTGGACTCCTCCGCCAGCTCCGGGATGTCGTAGCTGGTCATCTTGTTGGACCACTCGAAGATCTGGTGGCGGTCCTCCATCGGGATGCCGATGAGCTCGGCGATCGCCTGCAGGGGCAGCTCCGAGGCCACCTCGGTGATGAAGTCTCCGCCGCCCTTGGCCGCCGCGGTCTCGACGATGTTGCGAGCCTTCTCGCGCAGGTTCTCGCGCATCTTCTCGATGTTCCGCGGAGTGAAGCCCTTGGAGATGATCCGGCGGTACTTCTTGTGCTCTTCGCCGTCCTGGTTGATGAACAGGAACCGGGTCATCTCGATGATCTCGCGCTCGGTCCCGGGAGCGAACCGCGGGATGGCGGTGTTCTCCCAGGTCGAGAAGACCTCGTTGGTGCGCCGCGAGATCTCCTTGACGTCCGCGTGCTTGGTGACGACCCAGTAGCCGGCGTCGTCATATCCGTCGACCCCGGGCTCGTTGGCGCACCACCAGATCGGCTCGGTCTGCCGCAGATGCATCCACTCGGGATGCGGAAGGCGCTTCTCGTAGAGCTCCGGGTCGGTGAAGTCGAACCCCTCGGGAATGGTGACTGGCTGCACTGGCACTCCTTGGCCGCGTCGGTTTGCGTCAGGTGTTCACTCACACAACCCGGATACTGCGAACCCCTCGCCCGGGCTGTAATCTAGAACACGTTCCAGAACCATACTAGAACAAGTTCGCTTCCGGCCACGTCTACCTCCAGCCGGAATCTCGGAAGGATCACCATGGGAAATCCCGTCATCGTCGAGGCCGTGCGCACCCCTATCGGTAAGGCCCGAGGCGCCCTGTCGGGCCTCCACCCCGCACATCTGCTGGGTGCCTCCCAGAAAGAGGTCATCCGACGCGCGGGCATCGACGCCTCACTGGTCGAACAGGTCGTGGGCGGCTGCGTGACCCAGGCCGGGGCACAGGCCAACAACGTCACCCGCGGCGCCTGGCTCGCCTCCGGCCTGCCCTGGCAGACCGCGTGCACGACCATCGACTGCCAGTGCTCCTCGGCGCAGCAGGCCAACCATTTCATCGCCAACCTCATCCACGCCGGCGCGATGGACGTCGGCATCGCCTGCGGCGTCGAGTCGATGAGCTGGATCGCCCTGCGCGCGGCCGTGGGTGACGGCTCCAACGGCATGCCGCGCCCCGACGACTGGACCGTGGATCTGCCCGACCAGTTCACCGCCGCCGACCGGATCGCCGAGCGCCGCGGACTCAGCCGGGCCGACCTGGAGGAGCTGGGCGTCCGTTCGCAGGCCAATGCGAAGCGCGCGTGGGAGGAAGGCCGCTTCGATCGTGAAACCTTCGCCGTCGTCGCCCCCGAGCGACTCAAGGACGGTACCTACACCGGCGAGACGGTGACCGTCACCCGCGATCAGGGCCTGCGCGACACCACCGCCGAGACACTCGCCGGCCTCAAGCCGGTCCTCGAGGGCGGCATGCACACCGCCGGCACCTCCAGCCAGATGTCCGACGGCTCGGCCGCCGTGTTGATCATGGACGAGGACGTCGCCAAGGCGCACGGCCTCAAGCCACGCGCCCGCATCGTCCACCAGGCACTGGTCGGCGGCGAGCCCGAGTACCACCTCGACGGCCCGGTCCAGGCCACGCAGCGCATCCTCGACCGCTCGGGCATGTCGATCTCCGACTTCGATCTCTTCGAATGTAACGAGGCCTTCGCCTCCGTGCTCCTAAGCTGGGCGCAGGTGCACGGGCCCGACATGGACAAGGTCAACGTCAACGGGGGCGCCATCGCGATCGGCCACCCCGTCGGCAGCACCGGGTCGCGGCTCATCACCACCGCCCTGCACGAACTCGAGCGCACGGACGGCGAGCGCGCGCTCATCACGATGTGCGCGGGAGGCGCCCAGGCCTCGGCAAGCATCATCGAGAGGATCTGACATGAGCAGCAACGTCATCGAGACCGCGGCGCAGCGCCGGCGCGAGGTTCTCGCCGCCATCTCGTCGGCCACCGGCGCGGAGGACGAGGCCACGGCCGTGTCCCACCTCCTGGCCGTGTCCGTCGACGAGGCCCGCGAGGTACTGCGTGCCCCGCTCGAGGTCTTCGCCGGCGGCTCCGCCGCACCCCGGTCCACGTCCGAAGCGGCGGGCGGGTTCGCCCTGCACCCGTTCCGTGACTCGGAGGAGCACCGCGCCCTGTTCCATTCGCGCTCGTCGGACGCCTCGTCGGCGACCGGCGGCGAGTGGGACGAGGAACGCACCGAGAAGGAGCGCCGCGAGGGGCTCAGCCGCATCGAGTCGGAGACGGCCATGTGGTTCGTGGCGGTCGACACGGCGCGCGACGCGCACGTCGGTCTGGTGTTCGGCGAGCAGGTCGACGACGGCGACGTCGACGTGGCGATCTGGATCCGCCCCGAGGAGCGCAAGCGTGGCTACGGCCTGAACTCCCTCAAGGAGTGCCGCCGTGAGCTGGCGGCGTTCTTCCCGGGCAAGCATGTGATCGTGCGCGCACCGGTGGCGGGCGAGTGACCGACCAGCAGCAGCCCGGGGACGTCCCCGTCCCCGAGACCGGCATCGATGACCCGCGGCGTGGCGCGCCGTGGGTCATCGGCGTGATCAAGGTGATGTCGCGGGTCAACACGTGGCTCTACCAGCGCACCGGTGGGCGGGTCGGTGGTAACTGGCGTGTCGGGTCGGCGCTGCGGGCGCCGGTTCCGGTGTGTTTGTTGACGACGACGGGGCGCAAGACCGGTGAGCCCAGGACCGTGCCCCTGCTGCATATTCCTGACGGCGACCGCGTACTGCTGGTCGCGTCGCAGGGTGGGCTGCCGTCACACCCGCAGTGGTATCGCAACATCCTGGTGGAGCCGGCCGTCACCATTCAGGTGGGTCGCCGGGTCAGGTCGATGACGGCGAGGGAGGCCTCACCGGCCGAGCGAGCCGAGCTCTGGCCGCGACTGGTCGAGCGCTACGCGGATTTTGCTGAGTACCAGGCCAACACCAGCCGGGTGATTCCTGTGGTGATATGCGAGCCGGCGCCTTGAGCGCACAGCATACGAGGGACTGACCAGTCGATTTCATGCATGTCAGCGGGCATGCACGGTGTACACCTTCTTCGCGCGCCCTTTCAGCCGGCCACCATTGACAAACACTCACTTTCAGTAGATTCTCATATGGCACAGAGCACAGCCGTGCTGGGAATCGCTGAGAGGACCACCTTTTCCATGAAGAACACGACCAGGGCCGCCGCGGCCGCCGCTACCGCGGCGCTCGCCATTTCGAGCGCCACCGGTGTCGCCTCCGCACAGTCCGGGAATTTCGAGATCCCCATTCTGGACGGCATGACGTCTGCCGAGGTTTCTTTCCCGGACATGGGTTCCTCGGACCTGGGTTCCACCGAACTGATCCCCAGCTCCTCCGGAGTGATCCCCTCCGGTTCCACCGGCGGCATCGGCCAGGGATCCGCCGAGCTCGGCGGCTCGGCGGACTTCACGGGCTCGGGCGGGCTCATCGCGGACGGGATCGCCGGCTCGGTCGGGGGCGGCTCCCTGTCGACCGTCATCGACAGCGTTGCCGGCTCGGTCGACACCATCACCGGCTCGGTCAACGCGAGCGGTGGTTCGACCGGCGCCTTCACCGACGCACTGACCGGCTCCATCGACAACACGGGCTCGCTCACCGGCATCGCCACCGCCAGCGCCGATTTCATCGTCAACGGCGGCTCCCTGACGGGTGTTCTCGCGGGCATCGAGGGCTCGATCGGTGACGGCGGCTCGGCCGGCGACATCACCCGGGCGCTCGGCGGCTCCATCGAGCACGGCGGCTCGCTCGAGGGCATCACCGACGCCCTCGCGGGTTCGATCACCGATGCGTCGGGTTCGGTGACCAATCCGCAGACCGGCCTGCTCGG